>JBFIEB010000266.1:0-3901 GCA_041603555.1 Vicingaceae bacterium | reverse complement strand
TGTTTATAAAAGTAGTGGAGATTATACTGTTACATTATCTTTATTAAATAGGCAAAAAGGGGTTGAATATCCATCATCTATAGAAGAAAATGCTGTTATTATTTTAGATTTACCTGATGCAGAATTTACTTATTCTGAGGTATCACTAAAGTATGATGATAATACACTAAAGTATCCTTATACTGAATTCAGTATCAAAGGTAAGGACAAGGAAAATACATATAACTGGATATTTGGAAATGGAATGAAATCGACATCGATTAATGCTAAGACTATTTATAAAAAAGCGGGAAGTTATGACGTGACTTTAGTGGCTACAAATTCTAATGGTTGTATAAATAAAAAAACAACTAATATAGTTGTTAAAAATAGTGCTAAAGTGTTTGCTGAAAATGCTTTTACTCCAAATGGTGACGGAACTAATGATTACTTTTTGCCAAAAGCTGTACAGGATTGGGATGTTAAATTTAAGATGACCATCCTTAATAAATCTGGAAAAGTAGTTTACGAAACTTCTGATAAAAATTCCCCTTGGAATGGTAAATTAAATAATACTGGTCAATTAATGCCTTACGGATATTACTTGTGGGAATTAATTACTTATGATGCTGATGAAATTCCTCAGAGACATAAAGGGCAAATTCAGATGTTAGAGAAATAAATTCCTTTAATTCCTTATATAAATAAAAAAGAGCACAGCAGAATTAGTTAGGCATGTACCTATCGTGTAATAATTATCATTATAGGCATACAACTTCTATCCTAAATTTTTCGTCTTCACAGTAACTTTTTTAATGTAGTGAAAAATGGCTTCATTATTGATTAACATTTAAATGTTAAAACTTATTTTTCAATGAAACCTTCAAAGTTATAATTGTCATAATTTTGCTTTAATGACTTATGTTAGACAACGGAAAAAATAACGGCATAAATATTAGAAATTCAAATCTAAAAGACATTTTTTCCATAAATGATTTGAGGGAAAAATATTATCAAAATGTAGCCTTATCTCCTAACGAAAGATTGGCCCTTAAAAATTATGATCGGTACAGAATTTCTGAACTTAATAAACAAACATCAGAAGCTGAATTTCATAAGAAATATATGCAGTTACAAGTAATGGCTAATTTAAGCCCATTCAATGAATTCTTAAAAGAAGATTATTTTCTATAACTTCCGTATTCTTCCCTTTAAATCTTAAAAGCTAACCGATAGTTGAGTAACTACGTCAGATAATAAATTATTGATTATCTTTATGACTTAAAATATATACTATGAAAAGAATATACTTAGTCTTTATTATTATTTGTTGTGGAACTATAGCATTAGCACAACCAACTTTAACACAAGCTAATTTTGTGCCTTCTATTAACGATAGCCAACTGTATTATGTTGCTGACTCAACAACTACGGTATTAGACAATACGACTGGAGCTAATGTGATTTTTGATTATACTCAAATTAAAGCTGATGCTCCAGTAGCAATTACCCAAACTCAATACGTTGTTAACCCAACAAGTACTCCTAACACATTAGACTTTCCTTCTGCTACTTTTACTGATACTACTGGAGGAATCCCTGTCAACATGAAATACAACCAAGACTTTACGGATAGCTTGGATTTAATTGGATTAGTGTTGGATATTAATACGTTTGGTCTTGTTGTTGCAAAATACGATAATGATCCAGAGATTTTAATGAAATTTCCATTTCAGTATGGTGATTCATTTACTGATAATTATGGAGGTGTATTTACTGCTGCCGCTGCACCTCTTCCTACAAATGGAAATGGAACTGTTCTAGTAGATGCAGATGCTTGGGGAACTCTATTGCTTCCTATGGGGGTAGCTATTGATAGTGTTTTGAGAATATCTAGAGTGGAAAACCTATTGACCGATACTATTTTTTTACAGCCAGTTCTTCCTAATATATTACCTATACCTATTAATGCTACACAAATAAGTTATTACAAGCCTAGCATAAGTAAGTTTCCGCTTTTATCTTATATTATGGGAGATGTGAATGGCGATACGTCCTATAGTCTTCTTTCACAATATCCCATGTATGGAGTAGGTATAGAAAATAAATTGAACAATAAGATTGATGTGTCTATTTACCCAAACCCTACTAATAATGATTTTACTTCTCTAACATTCAATATAGAAAATGATGCTCTAGTGTATGTAAATATTTTTAACACTATGGGACAAAATGTGAAAAAAGTGTTTAATGGTAAATTACATGAAGGAAAAAATAAATTTAATATTGAGACTTCTAATTTAAGTAAGGGGTTATACTTTGTTAACATCAACATTGACGATAATAACATTACTAAAAAATTGGTTATAGAGTAGTAAGAAATTTAATATTGAGTTGAGAAGGGATGCTATATAGCATCCCTTCTCTTATAATATAATGCCTCTTTTAACGTTAAATACAAAAACCTACTTTATGACTCAAATAATTAAAATTCTAGAAAAAATTGAAATGTGGTTTAATAATAGTTTTGGCTGGTTTTTTATAAATGGTCGAAAACAAAATGAGAAGTTTAAAGTTTAATGCAGATATTCTTCGGCTCTGTAAAAAATTCAAATCCATTAAACCCTCCTTCTCTTCCAACACCTGAATTCTTAACCCCACCAAAAGGAATTCTTAAATCTCTAATTAACCAACAATTTACCCAAACTATTCCCGAATGTAAATTGGATGCTACACGGTGTGCTTTTGTTACATTTTCTGTCCAAACAGTTGAAGACAAGCCATATTTAGTGCTGTTTGCCATCTTTAAAACCTCTTTTTCTGAATCAAAAGGCATAATGGTAACCACAGGTCCAAAAATTTCTTCTTGATTAGTTCTACAGTCAAAAGATAATCCTTCAATAATAGTTGGTGCAATGTACCACCCATTTTTTTGATCTCCATCCAAATGAACTTGCTCTCCTCCGGTCAAAATTGTTCCCCCTTCTTCTTGGGCTAATTTTATGTATGATAAAACTTTCTCCATATGTTGCTGTGAAACCACTGCTCCCAAATTGCTCTCTTCATTAAAGGGGTTTCCAACTTTTAATTGTTTCGTTTTTTCTACAAATGCATCTCTAAATTTTTCATAAATACCACTTTGTACAAACATTCGTGAACCACATAAACATATTTGTCCTTGATTGGCAAAAGATGAATGGATAGATGTTTTTAATGCTTTATCAAAGTCACAATCGTCAAAAATGATATTAGGGTTTTTACCTCCTAATTCTAGAGATATTTTTTTAAACATCGGAGAAGCTATTCGAGCAATTTCAGCTCCTGTAACTGTTCCACCGGTAAAAGAAATGACTGGAATGTCTGAATGCTTAGTAATTGCTGCTCCTACTTTATGTCCTAGACCATGCACAATATTTAACACTCCTTTTGGCAAACCAGCTTCTATACACAATTCAGATAACAAGTAAGCTGTATAAGGGGTTACTTCGGAAGGTTTAGCTACAACCGTATTTCCAATAGCAAGGGCAGGAGCAATTTTCCAACTGAATAAATACAATGGTAAATTCCAAGGAGAAATGCATCCGCAAACACCTATTGGTTCGCGTAATGTATAGTTAATTGCTGTATCCTCCATAGCGTGAGATTCCGATGCATAATGCAAAACACCTGTCGCATAAAAATTAAAATTAGCAATTGCTCTTGGAATATCTACAGTCTTAGCCAAATTTAAAGGTTTGCCATTATCTCTAGATTCTGCCTCGGCAAAACGATCCAAATTTTCTTCTATTAGATGTGCTAATTTTTGAAGTATTCTTGACCTTTGCTCCTTAGGGGTTTTACTCCATGCTGGAAAAGCGGCTTGTGCAGCTTTAGTAGCTATATCTACATCTTGCTCATCTGAATCAGGTATTAAGGAGTAAAC
>JBFIEB010000265.1:0-3939 GCA_041603555.1 Vicingaceae bacterium | reverse complement strand
TACATTTGGGTTGGTCGCTCTAAATTGTACCTCATCAAAATCGTTACCAAAACGCTTGATTCCTTTCGCTACATCTTTTTCAATTTTCAAGCGAATTTTTTCAACATGCTCCTCAATAAGAACATCAGCTCTATATCTTTTATTCGAATCCTTATTATCAATTAAAGGGTCATTAAATGCGTCAACATGACCGGAAGCTTTCCAAGTGGTAGGGTGCATAAAAATAGCAGAATCAATTCCTACGATATTTTCGTGCATGTTGACCATGGATTTCCACCAATAATCTTTGATGTTTTTCTTGAGTTCGCTACCCATCTGCCCATAATCATAAACAGCACTAAGCCCATCATAAATTTCGCTTGATTGAAACACGAAACCATACTCTTTAGCATGTGATATAATTGCTTTTAAATTATCCTCTTTTGCTGCCATAAGGTAAAAGTAATTTATTTGAATTAAAACATAAGAAGTTCTTATACAAAGATTATGGAATTGATCTAAATATTGTTCATATCATTCTGTTAACCAAATTTTTACATTAATTTAGTGTCATAAACTAGTAAAACCAAAACTATGAAAACCATTTTTATCTTTACTTTATTATTCTCAATGATTAATGGAATTTCCCAACCCTATTCCGCTACAGACAATGTTATTGTAAACCTTACTAACAGTAATGTAACTAGTTGGGGAAGAGGTTTTGACTTTACACCAAATGTTGATATCGAATTAACTCAAATGGGGAAAAGGGTTTTGAATGCATTTGGTACATTTACCTGGAAAATATGGGAAACCAGTACACAAACATTAATTCACACACAAGTAAGTGGAAGCACAAGCCCAGGTCAGTATATTTATGAGCCAATAACTGCCCCCGTTACTTTATATGGAGGGACAGAATATACATTGTCTCTATATAGTGATTTAGGAGGATATTATTATGGTACAAGTTCACAAGTTAATTCAAATCTAACTTATGGAAGGATGCGTTATTGTGGTGCTTGTCCATCAATGCCTTTCCCCCCAGATACTTTAACGAACTTCCATTATGGCACGCCTGATTTTTTATTTACTATATGCACTGGAGTGATAAGAACAGTCACTTACAATCAACCAGTATTAACTGCTAATGCTGGAGGGGCAACATACCAATGGTTATTATGCGACTTTAATTATGCGCCTATTCCAGGAGCGACAAATCAAAACTATACGGTGACAAGCTATGGTAATTATGCTGTAGCAATTACGGTGAATGGCTGCACAGATACTTCAGCTTGTATGAGTGCTGCACCTGTTGGAATTAATGAATCTCCATTTTTTACCTCTGTAAAAATTTACCCAAACCCAAGTACTGGTGTCATAAATATTGAGGCGAAATCTCTTATTGGAGCTGTTAATTATTCATTAACTACAATAGAAGGGAAAATAGTGAAAGAAGGAATATATAATAGTTCTTCTACATTAACTCTTGATTTAAGCAATGAAAATAAAGGAGTTTATTTTCTACAATTATTAAATAAAGAAGGGTCTAAAACCTATAAAGTGGTTAGGGAATAAAAATCATTTTGCGTATTTACCACTATATTTTCTATAAAGCTTTTCTTGATGATTATCTAAGTCAAGTATTCTTCCCCGAATAAACGCAGCCAAAACTTTATTAGTTCTCATATCTAAAGCATCTCCTTTGGAGATGAATAAAGTAGCATCCTTTCCTGGCTCAAGACTCCCACAAGTTTTATCTATACCTAAAATTATAGCTGTGTTTAACGTAATTAATTTTAATGCTTCTTCTTTATCCATTCCATAAGCAGCAGCAGTACCTGCATAAAAAGGTAAATTACGAGTTCCCATTGCCTCCATATCTCCAGAGTTTTCTAGGCAAAATAAAACACCAGCATCAAATAACCTATGAGGTAGCTTGTAAGGCAAGAAAACGTCTTCTTCTTGCCGTTGAGGCAAACTGTGAATCCTTTTAAGAATTACGGCTACATTATTTTCTTTGAGCATGTCGGTAACCATCCAGGCATCATAACCACCAACAATAACCATTTTAGTTACGTTATGTTTTTTAGCAAAATTTATTGCCTCAGTAATTTCTTTTACATAATTAGTGTGGACAAAAAGTGTTTTTTCTCCATTAAAAACTCCTCGCATCGCTTCAAAACGTAAGTTCTTCTCGGGGTAATTACTTTCTTTTGAATAAGCTAATGCATCGGCAAAAAAACTATTTAATTTTGCTATTGATTTATCATACTCTTTATTCTTTTCTCCTCCCCGCCTATTAAACATATGAGTCCAGTTAACATGAACTCCATCATCTTCTTTATATAAAGCATCTTCCCAATTCCAAGCGTCAAACTGAACTACAGATGAAGTCCCTGGGATAATTCCTCCACGAGGAGTAATTTGACCTAACAACACTCCATTTGATCTGATGGTAGTTGTGATTTTTGACTCAGCATTGTAAGCAATAATAGATCGGACATGAGGGTTAAAAGCCCCTAATTCATCAAAATCATGAGTAGCTTTAACAGCTCCAATTTCAGTTAACCCTAATGTGGAGTTTGGGGTTATTATTCCTGGATAAACATGTTTATTTCGGAGATTAATTACCGTATCATATTGACTAAAATCTATTTTAATAGCTGCTGCATTAGCCACAATAGTAAGCTTCCCATTTTCAAAAGCAATGGCAGAATTTTCTATCACTTTTCCGTTACCAATATGAGCAATACCATTAAGCAACATTATTTTTTTAGTTTGCTTGGCTGCAGGAGTTTCTATTTGAGCATTTAAACTTAAAAATGCTATGGATAATAATATTAAAAATAAATTCTTCATCCCTTAATTTTATTCACCGACTGTATCACAGTGATATAGTTTTGGCTTTTTATTTTTTGCTTCTTGTGTCTCAGCCCCACCTTTTTTTGCAGCTATCATTTTTTCAATGATTCTTGCTTTTTCTCTTTTGTTGGCTGTTTGCATTTCTAAATCGATTTCTTTATCGAAATAAATTTTTCCATCAATAATGGTTTTTTCAACTTTGGCATAAATTGATAATGGGTTATCCGACCATAATACAACATCTGCATCTTTTCCTACTTTAATACTCCCCATTCTATCATCGAGATGAAGCAATTTTGCTGGATTAAGGGTTACAAATTTTAAAGCTTCTTCCTCACTAACCCCACCGTACTTAACTGCTTTAGCAGCTTCTTGATTTAATCTTCTCCCCATTTCTGCATCATCAGAATTAAATGCAGTTACAATTCCTTGCTTATGCATTATTGCGCCATTATGAGGAATTGCATCATTAACCTCAAACTTATAAGCCCACCAGTCTGAAAAAGTAGATCCACCTACCCCATGCTCTTTCATTTTGTCAGCCACTTTGTAACCCTCTAAAATATGAGTGAAAGTATTTATTTTAAACCCCATTGAATCTGCAACATGCATCAACATATTAATTTCTCCTTGCTGATAAGAATGACAGGAAATGAAACGTTCTTTATTTATTATTTCATTTAGTGTTTCCATTTCTAAATCAATTCTAGGAGCCGGAAAATTTTCCCTTTCTTTTTCAGGTATTGCAGCAAAAGCATCCCATTTTGCTTGATATTCTTTTGCTCTAATAAAGGCATCATAATAAACTTGCTCTACACCCATTCTTGTTTGAGGGAATCTATTTCCAAAACCTTGACCCCAAGCGGCTCTTTTTACATTCTCTCCTAAAGCAAATTTTATAAAACCATCTGTTTCTTTAATCTTCATTTCTTCAGGAGAACTTCCCCATCTTAATTTTATTAATCCGGATTGACCACCAACAGGATTACATGATCCATGTAAAAGCTGTGAAGCAGTAACACCTCCTGCTAATTGGCGATAAATATTTATATCATCAGAATTAATAACATCTGAAATACTAACTTCAGCAGTAAC
>JBFIEB010000264.1:0-3971 GCA_041603555.1 Vicingaceae bacterium | reverse complement strand
CAAACAACAGAACCATTACCAAAAACTTAATAAAGCAATAAGAGTTTCTATTTTCTCGAGTAACATTAGAGTAACGCTTTCTTAGAAAGAGATGGCAAGTAAAAGAGGCTGTTGATATTTATTGCATTTTAACTATTCTCTTCTTTAAGAGTTTTTCTAGAATTGCATGTACAGGGAAAATCATAATAGCTAATACAGAATTAGCCAATAAATTGTACATAGGCTGTCCTTGAGTATATTGTTCCAAATAAGGCTCTGTGAACACTAATATAAATTCAAAAAGTATCAAAAATGCAAAGAATATTAATCCTTCAGCTGCATTTGGTGACACCTTAATAAATCCTAAACCGAGCACCATTCCAAATAAAACTAAGATGCCTAAGAATATTAAACTGTATTGCAGGTTATTTCTTCTACGAGTTTGTTCCGCTTCATTTCTTGCGTGTTCTTTAGCTTCATTTTCTTTTATTATTTGAGCTTTTTCGTACTCGTATTTGTAAGTTTGGTTAATAATCGCCTTTTGATTTTCCATGCTATGTATACTATCGCTTAACCGCACATACAGCTCATGCATTTGAAGTGCTTTTGATGCACTCCCCATTAATTTATAACTGTTATATAATACTTTAGCCGCATCTCTTGTCTGTAGTAAACCTCCTACATCTCTGGCTAAAACTAATGATTGCTCTGCATGCGTTATGGCTTTAGAATAATCTTGTTGATCAAAATAAATACTCGCTTTTTTCTCTAAAGATTCTGATAATCCGGTCTTATCTCCAATTGATTTATGAAGATTAATGCTCATATCAACATATTTCATGGCTTCATTATAATCTCCTCCTATCTTATAAACTAAACCAATGTTAAGATATGAACTTGCTAGCCCTAAAAAATCTTTATTTTCATTACGCAATTTGGCACTTCGCTTGTGATAAAGTAGTGCTTGAGAAGCCATCTTAACAGCATTTACTTCATCCCCTATTTTACGAATTGAATCTGCCCAGACATAGTACACAGTGGCAATATTGTTTAAAGAACTAGCAATCCCTCTATAATCATCATCGGCTCTTGCCTCCAAACTTCTTTTTGCAAATTTTAAAGAGTTACCATAATCTTTTTGATCATTATAAATAACCCCAATATTATTTAACGTTGAAGCTATCCCTCTTAAATCATTAATCTCCTTTTTTATTTTGAGACTTTCCATATGGTATTCAATGGATGTCTTATAATCGCCAACATCACTAAACAACATACCTAAATTATTCAAAGTATTTGCTATTCCTTTATTATCACCAATAGACCTAAAAAGTTCAAGACTTTTTTCATAATATTCTCTCCCACTCTTTCGATTACCCCTTATAACATGAGTTATTCCTTGCGTATTTAAAGCAATTGCCATGTGCTTAACTTGACCTTTTTCTTCAGCAAGCTTATATTGTAATTCCGATAGTTGAAAAGCAGTGTCGGGGTTTATAAATAGAAACTTTTCCCATATATGACTCTTTATAGCATTTAATCTAATAGTATCATGATTCGTTTCATCAGACCATATATTCCAAAGGCTTTCATTTGAATAAACATTCGAACCATATATAATGGCAAGAAAAAAAATTAAATTTTTCATAGTTTAAAAGTAGAAAAAGTTATCTAAATATAAGTTAACCATTGGAAGCCCAAAGGAAAAAATTAGTCTGTCAAAAGGTCAAGCAAGAAAAAAGGTAACCTTTTTACTTAAAAAGAGTATAAGTCCATAACTTATTTCACCTATTCTTAACAGTATGAAAAATATTTACGCTTTTCTATTCGTTATTTCAGCATTTTTTTATTCAACTTCAGTAAACTCGCAAACGAGTAATGAATTTTGGTTTGCACCACCTGAAGTAACTTCTGGCCACGGAGCCCCCGCAACTCAAGGTCTCCGACTAGTAATGGCTACTGGTAATACTGCCGCTACAGTAACTATAGATCAACCAGCTAATGGTGCATTTGTGCCTATTGTTATTCCAATTCCTGCAAATTCAGGCTTCATTCAGGATATGACCCCATTTAGACCAATGCTAGAAACAATGCCTCAAGATGTAGTTTTAAATACTGGTTTGCGTGTTACTGCTACAGCTAACATAACTTGTTATTACGAAGTTACAACTACTAACAATCCTGACATATGGTCTCTAAAAGGGCTCAATGGGTTGGGAACTGAATTTTACACTCCCTTTCAAAATACCTGGATAAATGGTGTTTATGCTCCTACTCCTTATACTTCATTTGATATTGTTGCGACACAAAATGCTACAACAGTTTTAATTTACCCCAGAGTTCCTTTAGATGGAGGGCATCCAGCATTAACTTCCTATTCGATCACCTTAAACCAAGGACAGACTTATTCTGGCGCTGTAACTGGAGGGCTTGGAATTGATAACCCTGCAGGAACGGCTATTGTGTCAGATAAACCCATTGCTGTTTCTGTAAAAGATGATTCTGTTTGGCCGCAGCCAGCAGGTTGTAAAGATTTAAATGGAGACCAACTTGTGCCAGCTGATATTGTTGGAAATGAATACATTGTTACTCAAGGTGGGCTTACAGTACCTGAATACGCATACATTGTTTCAACTAAAAATAATAATATTATAACTGTAGGTGGTGTTCCTGTTGCCAATTTATTTGTTGGAGAAACATTTAGAGTAAACATAACAAATCCTTCAACATATATTACTTGTTCAGAGCCAGCTTATTGTTATCATGTTTCAGGTTTTGGTTGTGAAACAGGAGGAGCATTATTGCCTCCACTTAATTGTGCAGGTTCTTCTCAGGTTAATGTAGTACGTTCAACAACAGAATTTTTTGGTTTAAACATTGTAGTTCGTGCAGGAAACGAAGGTAACTTTCTAATGAATGGTAACCCCGCTTTAATACCAGCTGCAGCTTTTGCAGTAGTCCCTAATACAGGGGGTGTTTGGATGTCTGCACAAATTAGCTATAACACAATTGATGTTCCTGTTGGAACAAATAACCTTATAACCAACTCAACAGATGTATTTTCTGTAGGACTAATAAATGGAGGAGCAGCATCAGGTACTCGATTTGGATATTTCTCTGAATTTTCTGGAAAAATTGTAGTAGATGCTGGAGTTGATCTTATTAGTTGCGCAAATGATAGTACTCAACTCAATGGTTCCGTAACGGGTGGAGCTACAACAGGAATATGGACCACAAACGGTTCTGGAACATTTCTCCCAAATGCAACTACTTTAAACGCGCTTTATGTGCCAAGTGTTGCCGATATTTTGGTTGGAAATGTTATTCTAACCTTGTCATCTACAAGTCTTTGTTTTCCTGAAATAGATTTAATGACCATTACCTTTACTCCTGCCCCAGTTGCCAATGCAGATGTGGATCAAACGGTCTGTGGTAATAATCCTGTGGTTACCTTAAATGGAGCAATTGCCATTGCTACTGGTGGAATATGGACTGGTGGGGCTGGAACGTTTACTCCAAATGCTGCTACACTGAATGCTACTTACACTCCTACCGCAGCAGAAATTGCAGCAGGAACCTTAACCTTATATCTTACAACAACGGGGAACGGTACTTGTAATCCTGAAATGGACTCAATGGTGGTTACTTTTGGACCAGCACCTACTGCTAATGCAGGTGTAGATCAAAGTGTTTGTGAAAATAATCCTAATGTAACTTTAGCTGGTAGTGTAACCCTTGCTACGGGTGGAATTTGGTCTGGTGGTGCCGGTGTTTATGTTCCTAACAACACAACTTTAAATGCTGTTTATACACCTACTGCAGGTGAGATAGCTGCTGGCACGTTAATACTAACCCTTACAACAACTGGTAATGGAAATTGTAATGCGGTAGCTGATAATATGACCATTACTTTTACTTCTGCCCCTACGGCAAATGCAAGTATTGACCAGGCAGTTTGCGCAAATAATGCTAATGTAGTTTTAAATGGCTCT
>JBFIEB010000263.1:0-4008 GCA_041603555.1 Vicingaceae bacterium | reverse complement strand
GGGTTTAATGTGTAGACACCAAAACCACAAGCATTACTATCCCCCACGGTAATTGTTAACCCATAAGTAGTAGTTATACTTGGCGAAGCTATTGGATAAGGACAAGTATCACAGCTAAAATTAACGGGCACATTTATAGGCTCACCTGAAATTACATACCATTGATAGGATGTGTCTGGTGCAGCACAACCAGTAGTTCCACATCCAGTTCCTTGGTTCCAAAACCAACCCAACTGCGTTGATATACAAAAAAACTGTGGATTAGCTGTTAAGGTTAATGAGCCCATATTAGTATCAATAACTCCTGGCATTGTAAAAGTCATAATTGGAGTCCATGGCCCAACTTGAAAATTATGATTTTCTCTTAAACGGTATTGATAAGTTCTTCCTGCACATAGTAAACTATCGGCTACAGTAATCATTGGATAGGTTTGTTGAGCCGAAACAGGTTTCCACATTTTAGCAGACTGATAAAATGGAAAACAGTGAACAGAATCCCATACACCAGCAGATAAACCACTTCCATCCATAACGTTGCTATCGCAACGTATTTCCATATCTAACCAATATTCAGCACATCCCCAAGTTAAAGACGATGACTGGGCAGTAACTTGAAGGCCAACACCAGGTATATAAGACATTATATTAAAATTAACTAAAGGCAAGGGATGACAAGCATAACTTTTCTTTACATTAAAAACCGTTAAAAGGATACTTAGTAAGGCAAAATATTTAAATTGATTCACTGTAATTTATTGTTAATTATTAAACTTATTATTCGATTAATTTTAAAATTTTTTGCCGGAAAATTTCATTAAAGACGTGGAAAAAATAAATTGGTTGCGTGAAGTACTATGAGATCAATAAAATTGGGGGTCAATAAAGTAGAAAAGCCTGAATCAAATGATTCAGGCTTTTCTTAGTAGCGGGGGCCCGACTCGAACGGACGACCTTCGGGTTATGAGCCCGATGAGCTACCAACTGCTCTACCCCGCGATATATTTTTAAAAGAACTCTTTATCTAATTGGGGTGCAAATATAATTATTTGTTTCTTTGCGTGAGCAAATTTTAGTAAAAAATGCATAAAGCAGGCTTTGTAAATATTATTGGTGCACCCAATGTTGGTAAGTCAACCCTAATGAATGTATTAGTTGGCGAGCGCCTTTCTATTATTACATCTAAAGCACAAACTACAAGGCATCGAATTTTGGGCATTGTAAATGATGCTAATTTCCAGATTGTTTTTTCAGATACCCCAGGTATTGTTGACCCTGCTTATAAAATGCACGAAGGGATGATGAGCTTTGTTAATGCCGCAGTAAGTGATGCTGATGTTATTTTATTGATGGTGGAGGTAAAAGAAAGAGCGTTCAAGAACAAAGACATCTTTGAGAAACTTAAGAAATCAAAAGTTCCTATCATCTTTTTAATTAATAAAATAGATGAAATTGATCAAGAATTTTTAGAGGAGAAAGTAAATTATTGGAAAGAAGAATTGCCTAATTCTAAAGTCTATCCTATTTCTGCGTTGCACAACTTTAATATTGACCAGGTGCTGATGGAAATTAAAGAATTACTTCCGGAATCTCCTCCTTTTTATGATAAAGACGCTTTAACAGATAAACCGGAAAAGTTTTTTGTTTCTGAAATTATTAGAGAAAAAATATTGTTATACTACAATAAAGAAATCCCTTATTCCTGTGAAGTAGAGATTGAGGAATTTAAAGAAGAGAAAAAAATAGTTCGCATTCGAGCCGTTATTATGGTTATTAGAGAATCTCAAAAAGGAATTATAATTGGGCATCAAGGAAAAAGCCTTAAAAAAGTTGGAACTGAAGCTCGCCTGGACATGGAAAAATTCTTAGATAAAAAGGTATTCTTAGAGCTTTACGTAAAAGTGAATAAAGATTGGCGTAATAATGAAACACAATTAAAACGATTTGGATACCTAAACAGATAGTTTTAGGTAATTTAGCCGCCTCTTATGGGAAACGTAGTAGCAATAGTAGGAAGACCAAATGTAGGAAAATCAACCTTGTTTAACAGGTTGACAGAATCTCGTAGTGCTATTGTTGATGAAGCAAGTGGAGTTACCCGTGATAGACATTATGGTAAAGTAGATTGGAATGGAAAAGAGTTTACCTTAATTGATACCGGTGGTTATATTAAAGGTTCTGATGATATTTTTGAAAAGGAAATTAGAAAACAGGTCATCATTTCTATTGAAGAATGTGACTTAATTATTTTTGTTGTTGACGTTACCATAGGGATTACTGATTTAGACCAAACTGTTGCTAATTTATTAAGACGAGCAGAAAAAAAGGTAATCCTGGTATCGAACAAAGTAGATAATAATGCTCGTATTCCAGAATCTAGTGTGTTTTACGGATTAGGAATTGCTGATGATATTTTTAATGTTTCTTCTATTAATGGAAGTGGGACTGGTGATTTATTGGATGAAGTTGTAAATAATTTAAAAGATATTCCTGAAGAAGATGATGATGATGGTATACCAAGACTAGCAATAGTTGGAAGACCAAATGTGGGAAAATCTTCGTTATTAAATGCATTAATTGGTGAGGAAAGAAATATCGTTACCAACATTGCTGGAACAACTAGGGATTCCATTACCACCCACTATAATGCTTTTGGTTTTGATTTAAAATTAATAGACACTGCTGGATTAAGAAAGAAAGGAAAAGTTGATGAAGATATTGAGTTTTATTCAGTAATGCGTGCTGTAAGGGCAATAGAAAATTCTGATGTTTGTTTATTGTTAATAGAAGCTTTGGATGGTGTTATGGCTCAAGACATGAACATCTTTAACTTGGCTATTAAAAATAAAAAAGGAGTTGTTATATTGGTTAACAAATGGGATTTGGTCGAAAAAGAAACTAACACTATGAAAGCAATTGAACAGGAAATTAGAAAAAAGATAGCTCCATTTACTGATGTTCCAGTTGTGTTTACATCGGTATTGAATAAACAAAGGATACACAAAGCATTAGAAGAAGTAGTTCAAGTATATGAAAATCGCAAGAGAAAAATATCTACCTCTAAATTAAATGAGGTAATGTTAGAAATTATCAATCATTATCCCCCACCTGCTCTAAAAGGTAAATGGATAAAGATTAAATTTGTAACCCAATTACCAACTTATGCTCCTTCTTTTGCATTTTTCTGTAATCTACCACAATATGTTAAAGAGCCTTATAAACGGTTTTTAGAAAATAAGTTAAGAGAAAACTTTAATTTTACAGGAGTTCCTATTCAAATATTTATGAGAAAAAAATGAAACAGTTACTACTTTCCATATTCGTATTTTTTGTTGTTATTTCTACAAGTAGCATCGCTCAAAAGAATAATATTGCACAACCAGAATTAGATTCTGGAACCATCGAACAGCAATTTGATTACATCATTACAAAATCTTCAAAATTTAAGGAATTTCAGCTGATAAGAAAAACTTCTATTTTAAAAGTAAAAGCTCACGCTTTAGATTCCATAAAAACAGCTAGAAAGGAATTAAACGCTATAAATAAATCTACTACCCAATTTCAAACTACTATCAATAAATTGGAAACTGATGTTCAAACTTTAAAAAATGAGATTGAAACCATTTCAGAAGAAATAGACAGCATTTCTTTTTTTGGAAAATTGCTAAACAAAGCAACCTACAATACTATTATGTGGACTACTATTGTTGTACTGCTTTTATGTTTAATCTTTTTTATAGCCCGTTTTAAAAAGAATAATTTAGTTACCAATCAGGCTAAAAATAATTTAGATAAAGTAGAAGATGAGTTTGAATCCTTTCGAAAAAAATCGATGAAAAAAGAGCAAGAAATGATGAGAAAATTACAAGATGAGATCAATAAAAATTATCCTTAGCGAAAATTTATAGCTATTAAAAAGCCCTCAAGAGAAATCTTGAGGGCTTTTTAGTTTTTTAACTACAATTTGTTATTGAACTATTAATTTTTCTACTTTAACATTATTATCAGCAT
>JBFIEB010000262.1:0-4021 GCA_041603555.1 Vicingaceae bacterium | reverse complement strand
GGGTTAGACAAAACCAAATTTTTGGGTGATGGTGTCGTAACAGGTTATGGTAATATAAACGGTCGATTGGCTTATGTTTTTTCTCAAGATTTTACCGTTTTAGGGGGCTCCTTAGCAGAAGCGCATGCTGAAAAAATTTGTAAGATTATGGATTTAGCCATGAAAAATGGTGCTCCTCTTATTGGTCTTAATGATTCAGGTGGAGCTCGAATCCAAGAGGGTGTTGTTAGTTTAGGTGGTTATGCCGATATTTTTTATAAAAACACGTTGGCTAGTGGAGTAATTCCCCAGCTTTCTGCAATTATGGGACCTTGTGCTGGTGGAGCTGTGTATTCCCCTGCGCTTACTGATTTTATAATGATGGTAGAAAATACATCTTACATGTTTGTTACAGGGCCTAACGTAGTAAAAACAGTAACACATGAAGAGGTTAGCTCTGAGGATTTAGGTGGAGCTTCTGCTCATTCTACTAAATCTGGTGTTACTCATTTAACTTATGCTAATGAAATAGAATGTATTAACGGTATTAAGGTAATGCTCTCTTACATGCCACAAAATTGTGAAGAAGACGCTCCTTCAATTGCTTATGAAGCTAAAGATGAAAGCAGGGAGAAGTTGAACACTGTTATCCCAGAAAATCCGAATCAACCTTATGACATAAAAGATGTTATTGAACAAACTATTGATGAAGGAAGTTTTTACGAAATTCATAAAGATTTTGCAGAAAACATTGTGGTAGGTTTTGCTCGATTAGCTGGAAAATCGGTTGGAGTGGTTGCCAATCAACCCGCTTTTTTAGCAGGGGTTTTAGATATTAAATCTTCACAAAAAGGAGCCCGTTTTGTGCGGTTTTGTGACGCTTTTAACATTCCTCTTCTTGTATTAGAAGATGTTCCTGGGTTTTTACCTGGCACTGACCAAGAATGGAATGCCATTATCACTAATGGCGCAAAATTATTGTATGCTTTTAGTGAAGCTACCGTGCCAAGGATTACCGTAATTACTCGAAAAGCTTATGGTGGAGCCTATGATGTAATGAATTCCAAACACATTGGTGCTGACATGAATTTTGCATGGCCAAGTGCTGAAATTGCTGTTATGGGAGCCAAAGGAGCTGTAGAAATTATCTTTAAAAAAGAAATTGCTGAAGCGAAAGATCCAGAAGCAAAATTAAAAGAGAAAGAAGCAGATTATGCAGAAATGTTTGCTAATCCGTACAATGCAGCTGCTAGAGGCTATGTTGATGAAGTTATTAAACCTGAACAAACTCGAGAAAAACTAATCAATGCATTTAAAATGCTGGAAAACAAAGTCGCTACTTTACCTAAAAAGAAGCATGGAAATATTCCACTATAAAAATTTATTCTTGCTTCATATCAATAATTGAAGTCCTAGTTTCTTCAATAAACTCTTTAATGGTCGACTTAGTATATTTGGATGAATCAATAGGCTTTCCTATTCTAACAATAACGTTTCCTGGTGTTACTTTTAAACTTTTTGCCGGCCAAACTTTATAAGTCCCGTTAATGCTAATTGGAATTATTGGTACTCCGGCATCAATGGCTAAATAAAATGCTCCTTTTTTAAATGCTCCTACTTCTCCAGTTCTACTTCTTGTTCCTTCAGGATACATAACCACACTTTTACCCGCTTTAATTTTTTTAGCAGCTTTGTTTAAACTCTCTATTGCTTTTTTCTTATTACTTCTATCAATAAAAATATGACCTGCTATAAACATGTACCATCCAACAACTGGAGTCCAAATCAATTCTTTTTTTCCAATAAAATGTAAGTTAATAGGAACGCTCTTGCACAGACATCCTATATCTAAATGTGAACAATGGTTGGCTACAAAAATAACTGGCTTATCTTTTGGAACATTCTCAGCACCAAAAGTTTTTAGCTTTATTCCTGAAATCCAAATTAACACCGTAGAAAATAAAGTTCTTGCTACATACAATGGAAACTGTCTGTTGAAAGTAAGAGGAATAAAAAGGGGAGCAATTAACATTAATAAAAATGTCCAAAACACCATAAAAAATAAACGAATTGCTGAAATCATACAGTTTTATTTTCGGTGCAAAGGTAACAATAGAAGTAAGATTATGTTATGAGGTAAATCAGTAGTTTCAGAACCAATAACTATTGCTCAATAGGTTTGTTTAGTTGGTCAATTATTTTGGCAACAAAATTAGTATAAGCACTTCCTAGCTCTTTAACTCTAAGTAATTTATAAGTTACCTCTAAATCATTGGGCTCAGTAGCTTCTGCTTTTACTTTTCCTTTTCCGACTACTTGTTGCATAAACAAATTGTAGATATCATAATCAAGATAATGAGCTGCATAAGTAGCCCTTTTTAGGTGTTTGCCTTTTCTAGTAAATGATTCTTTTTGAATATCATACCAAGTAATAAATATCACAAAATCTGTATTGTGAAGTTCTAATAATTTAGAAAAACTCGCCTCATCAAATGATTTTAAATCTACCGCGTTATGCTGTTTCCCATCAAACTTGCCATATTTATATTTAATCTTCTTTTTATACGTTTTTAATACAGAAGCTTCTCCAGGTACAAATTCAAAATTTTCATCATTGAAATTGCTAAAAGCGTTAAGTAACGCCTTTTCATACATTAAAAATACCTTTGAAGGAGTGGTTTCATTTTTTTCGGCCATTTCATCTAACCCAAACTCTGAGGTATATTCGAATTGAGTAGGAGGAATTACCAGCACTCTTTTTTTATTGGAGTTTTGTGAAAATCCGTTATGAAATAATAAGACTAGAAATATTGAAAGGATTTTTTTCACTACACTGCTTTTACCAAGAAGTAATTTTTCTTTCCACGTTGTAACAAGATGTATTTTCCATTAATTAAATCGGATGAATTTAATATTCTGTCTTCTGCTACTTTATCTTTATTCACACTTATTGAGTTTTCTTTTAATGCTCTTCTTGCTTCTCCATTAGAACTTAAAAAGTTTGTTGCCGTAGCCAAAGCATCTACAATGTTTATGCCTTTTTCAATTTCCGTTAAAGGAATTTCTGCTTGAGGAACACCTTCAAACACATCATTAAAAATAGCTCCACTCATCTTTTTTAATCCTTCCAACGCTTCTGCACCACTTTTAAATAAAATTTCTGAAGCATTAATGGCTGCTTCATAATCTTCTTGTGAGTGTACTCGAATAGTAATATCCTTTGCCAACTGCCGCTGTAGAATTCTTAAATGAGGCTCTTTGATATGCTCTGCTTCTAAAGCCTCTATTTCTGCCTTTTCTTTTAAGGTAAATATTCTAATGTATTTTGAAGCATCTTCATCAGAAGCATTTATCCAATACTGGTAAAATTTGTAGGGAGACGTTTTCTCTTTATCTAACCATACATTTCCATCTTCGGTCTTTCCAAATTTACTTCCGTCAGCTTTTTTAATTAAGGGTGTGGTACAAGCAAATGCTTCTCCTCCACCTTTTCTTCTTATCAATTCTGTTCCTGTAACAATGTTGCCCCATTGATCAGAACCCCCTAATTGTACTTTACAATTTTTGTTTTGATTGAGCCAATAAAAGTCATAACCCTGAACCAATTGATAGCTAAACTCAGTAAATGACATCCCCGTTTCTAAACGAGATTTTACCGAATCTTTTGCCATCATATAATTCACAGGAATATGCTTACCAACATCCCGAATAAAATCCAAGAAATTAAAATCTTTAAACCAATCATAATTATTTACCATTTCTGCCGAATTGGCTCCACAATCAAAATCTAAAAATTGTTCCAATTGTTTTTTGATACATTCTACATTATGGTTTAAGGTTTCCTCATCCAATAAATTTCGTTCTTCTGATTTTCCAGATGGGTCTCCTACCATCCCTGTAGCACCCCCCACCAAAGCAAAAGGCTTGTGTCCAGCATTTTGCAAATGAACCAGTATCATTATTTGTACCCAGCTACCTATGTGTAAAGAATCTCCCGTTGGATCAAAACCGATATAAGCCGAAGTAACTTCTTTAGCAAATT
>JBFIEB010000261.1:0-4022 GCA_041603555.1 Vicingaceae bacterium | reverse complement strand
TAATTCTTTTGTTGCTATTGCTGATATAACCAATGATGCAAGATTAGATATGCTCGTTGGCAATTACGCGGGTGGAGTTGCTTTTTATAAAGGAGATTTTGGGTTGTCTGTTACAGAGAATAAAAAATTAGAAGAATTTAGTATTTATCCTAACCCTACAAATGGTATGGTAACTATTGATTTGGGTAAAAATTACATCAAAAATTCCACTATTGAAATTTTAGATTTAGTAGGTAAGGTTATATACAAACAAAACGTAATTAATGCTAAAACAACTTTGGACATAAACAATTATGCAAAAGGAGTTTACCTAATTAAATTCTCTAATAATAATGGCAGTAAGGTTACTAAAGTGATTAAAGAGTAAGGACTAATTCTTTTTTATCATAATTAATGATTGCTTTATAATCTATCAGTATATCGCCACCTAAAACTCCATCTACTGGTTCCAATTCGAGTTTTTCGTAGGATTGGTTTACATGAGTTAAATCAATTACCGCAGCAGAATAATCGTTAATTACTACCTTACCTAATTGTATTTTTTTAAGCATTACTTTTTTACTAGCCATAGTAGTGGTTCCAATACCAGATGATAATCGTTCTTGCTCTTCCACCTCATTTTCATCCACAAAATTTCCTATACTATTTGCATCAAACACGGTTCTAGAAGCTCCTGTATCTAGAATTAAAGATGACTTTTTCCCATTTATTTTTATAGCAACTTTTAAATGAAAGCCATCATCTTCAATGGGAAGAATTTCTATCGGTAAAATTGTTTTCATAAATCGTGTAAAAAAAGATGCCGGAACAAGTCCGGCAATCCTTTATAGTTTATTGTATTAGATTATGCTAAAACCCCGTCTAGCAATCCATTTGTTTTCTTTACTCCTTCTGCACTTTCTGATAGCTTAGTTTTTTCAGCATCTGACAAATCAATTTCAACAATTTTCTCAATTCCATTTTTACCTAAAATACAAGGTACTCCAATTGATAAATCATTCAACCCATACTCACCTTCTACTAAAGCAGAACATGGAAACATTTTTTGTGCGTCTTGAGCAATAGCTTGAACCATAGACGAAACGGCAGCTCCAGGAGCATACCAAGCACTTGTTCCTAGTAAACCTGTTAATGTAGCACCACCAACCTTGGTGTCTTCTACAATTTGGTTCATTCTATCTTCAGCTAAAAACTCAGAAACAGGAATACTGTTTCTTACTGCTTTTCCAATCAATGGAACCATACCGGTATCACTATGCCCCCCTATTACCATTCCATTAACATCAGATGCCGGGCAACCCAATGCTTCTGACAACCTATATTTAAAACGAGCACTATCTAAAGCTCCACCCATTCCAATAATTCTATTTTTTGGCAGACCAGTAGCTTTATGAGCTAAATATGCCATTGTATCCATTGGATTACTCACTACAATTAAGATCACGTTTGGCGAATGCTCAATTAAATTTGAGGTCACTGTTTTTACAATTCCTGCATTAATACCAATCAACTCTTCACGAGTCATTCCCGGCTTACGAGGAATACCACTTGTAATTACCGCTACATCACTTCCTGCCGATTTAGAATAATCATTTGTACTTCCCGTAATTTTTGTGTCAAATCCATTTAGAGAAGCACATTGCATTAAATCCATTGCTTTACCTTCGGCAAAACCTTCTTTTATATCAACCAACACTACTTCATCTGCAAAATTTTTAATGGCAATATACTCGGCACAACTTGCGCCTACTGCTCCTGCTCCTACTACTGTTACTTTCATAAGTCTATTTTTTATTTTCTAATTAATGTTATATGTATAAATTATAGTTTATTGAGGCAACTAAATTAAATAAAGAATCAACTCTAAACAATGTTATTCATCATAAGATTTGATTTTTTTTATTCTTTATAATAGTAGAAAAGTCACCTATTTATTTACTTTTGTTTCACTTGAAAAACCATGTTCCATTTTAAATGAAAGATTTATTAGATAAGTTTGAAAATAAAACACCTGAAATTGTTTTTGAATGGAATGATGTAGAAACGGAAGCCCAAGGTTGGGTAGTAATTAACTCATTAAGAGGTGGCGCTGCTGGTGGTGGAACAAGAATGAGGGTTGGTTTAGATAAACATGAAGTAACTTCTCTTGCAAAAACAATGGAAGTAAAGTTTACTATTTCTGGACCAGCTATAGGTGGAGCGAAATCAGGTATTAATTTCGATCCAAGCGACCCAAGAAAAGCTGGGGTTCTTAAAAGATGGTATGCTGCCGTTACGCCATTATTAAAACACTACTACGGTACTGGGGGAGATTTAAATGTGGATGAAATTCATGAGGTGATTCCTATTACTGAGGACTGTGGTGTATGGCATCCCCAGGAAGGTGTTTTTAATGGTCATTTCCAGCCAAGAGAAGCTCAAAAAATAAATAGGATTGGTCAACTAAGACAAGGTGTTCTTAAGGTAATTGAAGATACCCGCTTTACTCCTGATGTCGAAAGAAAATATGTAGTTGCTGATATGATTACTGGATACGGTGTAGCAGAGTCTGTTAAACATTATTATAATGTGTATGGAGGTGATTTAAAGGGTAAAAAAGTAATTGTTCAAGGATGGGGAAATGTTGGTTCTGCTGCAACTTATTACCTTGCGCAAGATGGAGCAATTATTGTTGGAATTATTGACAGAGTTGGCGGATTAATTAAAGAGGGCGGATTTTCTTTAGAAGAAATAAGAAAGTTATTTGTTGATAAAGATGGAAATAAACTTCATGCACAAAACATGCTTTCATTTGACGAAGTAAATGAGAAAATTTGGGATATAAAAGCAGATGTTTTCATTCCTTGTGCAGCATCCAGACTTATTACTCAAGACCAAGTTGAACGAATGATTAATTCCGGAGTTGAAGTAATTGCTGCTGGAGCTAATGTTCCATTCGCTGATCCAGAAATATTTTTTGGGTCTATAGCAGACTATACGGATGACAAGATTAGCCTAATACCAGATTTTATTTCTAACTGTGGAATGGCAAGAGTTTTCGCTTATTTGATGAGTAATGATATTGATAAACTAGAAGATAGTGCCATTTTTTACGATACTTCTAGCATTATTAAAGAAGCGCTAATTAAATCCCATGCAAAAAATTCCAGTAAATACCACATTGCAAAGACAGCTTTTGAAATTGCATTAGAGCAATTGGTATAAAATATTATCTTTGAACTCACTTAACTAAATTTTTAACTATGGAATTATTTATTGTAATAGTATTTATTGTAGGATACTTGGCCATTACATTAGAACACAGTTTAAAGGTTGATAAATTAGTCCCAGCGCTTTTAATGATGGCTCTTGCATGGGCCGGAGTAGCTTTTGGATTAGACGGATTTAAGTCTTGGTTTGATTCAGGCGCAAGTCATTTATTGAATGGACTCGATGGTTTTCAGAATTTTGCTGATTTACCCATGGATTCTGAGGGTCATGGACATGGATTGGATAGTAAATCAGGATGGTTGCAGCACACATTATTGCATCATTTTGGGAAGACCTGTGAAATCCTAATTTTCCTGGTTGGAGCAATGACCATTGTAGAGATTATCGATCATTTTCATGGATTTTCTACCATTAAGGGCTTTATAAAAACAAATAAGAAAAGTGTGTTATTATGGATAGTTGCAGTTTTAGGGTTTATTTTATCGGCAATTATCGATAACCTTACCGCAACTATTGTATTAATTACCATCTTAAGAAAATTAATCCCTGACAATAAAGATAGAATTTGGTTTGCAGGTTTAATTATTATCTGTGCTAACGCTGGTGGTGCCTGGTCACCAATTGGAGATGTAACCACTACCATGTTATGGATGGGAGAAAGGGTTTCTACAGTTGCCTTAATTAAATATTTAATTGTTCCATCATTGGTTTGTATGATTATCCCAACACTTATAGCAAGTTTCTTACCTGCATTTAAAGGAACGTTCGACTCTGTTGATGATGGTGATGACGGTGGTAAATCAGGCCCTTTA
>JBFIEB010000260.1:0-4026 GCA_041603555.1 Vicingaceae bacterium | reverse complement strand
GTGCTATTCGATGTCCAATTAATAAATAGATAACCCGGTTGAGGAGTAGCAACCAAGCTTAAAACACTTGTTTCAGGATAGAAGTTAGAGTACGCATAGGAAGGAGGTGTAAAACCATCGATAGAAATATCTCCTCCACCTACAGGATCTACATCAAAAGTTAATTCTACTGTATCCCCAATAATAATAAAGTGTGCAACTATACTATCTCCTTGCGTAATTTGTAAAGAATTTTCTTCGCTAGTAATAGCCGAGTCAAGAGTATGATTAAATACTTCCCAGTAATCAAACATATAACCAGTATTTGGTGTAGCTTTCAATAAAATATCAATATTTCCAAAATAATTTCCTGAATATACATATGAAGCTGGAGTTATCGAATTTATTTTTGCGTCACCAGAATTAGGCGGATTAACATTTACAGTTAAGGGGTAAGGTCCTGTTACATTATAACAATTAACAAGCCCTGCATTCATAGCTGCACAACGAGCATTAATAAATGCTTTCATATCGTTCACATTCTGTTGCCATTGAGCCATGGTTCCTCCCCACCTTGTTATTTGACCAGACATTTCTGGTGTAATAATATTGACCAAACTGTCTAACACTGCAATCATATTAGTGCACTTTAGTGTAGTATTAGACAAATCAATGTATCTAGAAATATAATACTGCTCAAAAGTTGGGTTATTCATCAATGCATTTAATATTGTGGTATGTCCCTGACCACCAGGATTTGGCAAGTTGTCGATATCACATGGGTTAGCAGTAGGGCCAGTGCTTGGTGTGTTTGTATAGTTTGTATAATGGTTAAAAGTAGCATCCATGTCCCATAGCGAATATCTCCACTTTAATTTACTACCAGAAGTATCCAATCCTCTCCACCAAGATGTATTCCAGTTAAGCATGTCATGATTCAATATGTATGAATTCAACACAAAATAGTCAATTAAACTTTTCCATTTATATTGACTCGTAACAAAAGTAAAGTTAGCTGGAAGAGCCATATTATTGGTACTAATAAAATTAACCAGTGCATCCCAATCATTCTGAGTGCCGGGATCTGCACCGTATTTTACCCAGGTACCTCCCCAAGTTTTGAGGTATTGGATATAGTTGTCACTATCCACCCATTGCTCTTCTTGACCAAAATAATAATCTAAAAAATCTTCGTCATCTACCTTTTCTCTAATTTCATAAACTCCCCAATATTGTCCGTTCATGTATAGAATGCAAGACTGATGTGTTCTTTCTTCTAAGTGTAAATCACCATTTTGTGATAAGGCATGTACATAAGGATCCCTTATATGCGCACCTCCCAACTCACCTGGATAAGCAGAATTTGGTTGTCCTTCAAAAGGATAGTTATCACTTGCTCCTGCTTTTAATATTATTTTTTGGAATTTGGTTCTAGATGAATTAGCAAATAGTTGATTTCTTAAGGCATAATCATATCCGTACTGGTCTCTCATAGTAAAATCAACTCCTCTTTGTGGATATGCCCATGAATCATTTCCATGTTTATCAAAATCTCCCTGACCTTCGGCTTGCATAACACCAGCACCATCAAAATATTCAATCGCTCCAATAGGTTCAATTTGTGATCCCCCCAAAAGGGTAGGAAGTTGATCTCCAGATATAGAGACCACAGGAACGGTATGTGTTGAATTAATAAAGTACGTATTAGTTTCAATAAAACTTGCCGGAATCGTAGGAGTGGAACTAAAACATTTTGCCCTTAATACTGTTGTAGAAGCAATATTGATTGGACCAGAATATGCAGCAGAGGCTGCTGTAGGTTCAAACCCATTAGTTGTATAACGAATTGTTATGTTAGGATCTGGGGTGGTAATTGTTACAGATTGAGCTCCAGGATAAAATCCAGCTTGTACACTTAAACTTGGTTTTGTAGCATATTCCTGCATAGCACCAGTATTTGGAGCATTAGGTGTAGAGCTAGTAAAAACACTCCACGTTGCAGCACCATCAGTAGTCCTTCCTCTAGAGTGCAAATGCTGATTAGGAATAATAGTTAAGCTATCGATAACAGTGCCACTTGAATTTGATAAAATAATCTTTTCAAATTTAGTTTGCTGCCACTTAAAAGTAGTATGGATTTCAGAATTAGGTGCAATTACTCCTCTTCCAGAACCATATATCATTGCTCGGCCTCCAGCAGGAATATTTACATTTCCTGGAATTTGAAATTGAAGAGGGTTATTTGCTTTATCACTTATATAGTATCCATTCAAGTTAATTGCGGCTCCAGTTGTATTATATAATTCGACCCAATCCTCCATTTCACCATAAAAATCCGGATCACCTGCACTAGTAGAATTAGCGCATGAATATTCATTAATTACAACTTGTGAGAAAGAATTTTGGATAAATAAAAATAGAGCTATTGCTGTTAAATATTTGTAAACTTTAGACATATCTTTTAATAATACGAAATACAACCACTAAAAGTAATAAATTTTTACCGATTTATTGGGTATATTTATGTATTAATTAATTAATACATAATTGGTTTCCTAAAACAATAAATGGGTAGAGTTCAGTCAATTAACGGTTAAGAAGTTATTTTTTTCTTTCTAAAACGTAGTGGGTAATAATTAAAGATTCCCCTTTTATAGTATATACTTGAATTAACATCCAACCATTCTTCTTAAGATTATTTAACATGGAAATAATAGAATTCATTCCCTCAAATCCTTTTGAAATAACTTCAGTTCCTTGATTGTTTCCAGTATAAATTGCTACTCTAGCTAAGCTAGAACTACTCCCTTCAATCGTTCTAAATTCATCTTCTTTATTTAACCTTAATTCTAGTATAATATAATCACCTTTCTTAGTTAAGTTTTTTAATTTACTAGCGAGGCTAGCGTTATCTTGAGCATTTATAGTAACCGTAAGGACAGTTAATAATATAATAGAAAGTGCTTTTTTCATAAAAAAATTTAAACAAATATAAACTAATACTTCAGTTATTATTCAATTGGAAAATAAATTGCCGTTTGCCACTTATCTGGATTAGGTTCAGTACCTGGATCTGTAATATAAGATTCCCATGGCGGACCAGTAACAATCACTTTGTTCTTTCTCATCCACTCATTAATCCCAAAATATGTTTCTGGCAGTCTATCATAAGCCCCATAATGAACAGCCGTTACAACATTTGTAGATTTTATTTTATTCATTTTAATCAAATCATTTCCTAAAATAGTTGAATCTTCAACAGGAATACCAACTTCTATATCAATTAACGTGTCCGACCAAAAGTGGTATATCACCAAAGGCGTTGTGTTTAATTCAATTCCTCTTTCATCAGTGTATTGATTTATTGTTGCTAAAATTTTGCCATGGATATTATTCATTTCTACCTGATTTACTGTGTCTCTAATTGACAAAAACCATAAATCTTTTTCCATTAATTCTTTGTTCACCTCTACTTTTTTAATTTTAGGTAAATTTTCTGTAAATGCTTTAAGCCTTCTCAAACCAATTTCATAATCCGGACCTACCTGATCTTCCAAAAACAAACCAAAAAATTTATTTATAGGATTAAATCCAAAATTTATACTCATCGTCCAAACAACTTCAGTCCCTCCATCCTTATCATTTATTATAAACTCTCCAACGGATTGAACAAATCCAAAATCAATTTTATTTTTCATGTATTCATTCGGCTTTGACTCTAAAATTGTTAATTCTCCAGCACCTACTTCATCATTTGAACTATTCCATATAAAAGTTGCTCCCTTTCCTTTAGAAGGAACTGAATAAGATGATTCGTCTTCATATACTAAAGGGTCTTTCATAGCCCATGAAGTCCAGTTTTTCCAGTTTTTTAGATCATCCAATTGATTAAAAATTTGTTCCTTATCAGCATCAATGATTATTTTTCTTTCCATATAGAAAGAGGAGGGTAAAAAGATTGAAATAATCAACCCTAGCAGGACAAATAACAGCAGAATTAACGCTATTCGCTTCAAATAATTCATTAGATAGGTTGTTAAATTTTCT
>JBFIEB010000259.1:0-4033 GCA_041603555.1 Vicingaceae bacterium | reverse complement strand
CATTTGAGAAATTCAATTTAGAAGATAGTTTTGAAAACATTAAAGCGTCTCCATTTATTATTGAATTATGAAGAAAATAATTCTTACTCTAATCACTTTAATACTGTTTACATTTATTGTAAAAGCACAAATTAATACCCATGCCATAGGATTAAGATTTGGAGGCGGGAATTTTGGAAATGGAGCAGAAATAACCTACCAGTATGGTTTTACGGATACCAATCGCATTGAATTGGATTTAGGGTGGTATAGCAATAATCATTATTATCGCTCTGGCGTTACAGGAATTTATCATTGGGTGTGGAAAATCGAAAATGGGTTTAACTGGTTTGCTGGTCCGGGTGTCCAATTCTGGACCTATGCTTATAGAGATTATTATGTGAATGAGGATAAAAGATATGTAACCGAGAATGGTGGAGGTGTGGCTATAGGTGGGCAAGTAGGTATTGAATATGATTTTAACCATAAGGATACTCCTCTTCTGATAAGCTTAGATGCAAGACCGATGTTTAATTTTATTTCCTATCATTCAGGCTTTGGTTACGGAATGTCTTTTTCTGTACGTTATACCTTTTGATAAGACTTGAAATTAATCGAATTTCTACATTTTTAGATGCTTACCATTGAACAACTGGACTAGAGCATAATAATTTCATTACAATTTTTAGTTATACAAAAATCAATCAAGTCGGTGATAATTATCATTTAAATAACTTCATTTTGAAATTAAATTTAGTCGCAGAAGATGGCTTTTAATAAAAATAATTGGTTGAAGAAAATAATGGAGAATCCAAAGTGGATTGGCTATCCTATGATTCTTCTTCTTTTGAGTGGTATTTTTATCTTGATGATGACAAGTGCTTACCGGTTCTTTGATATTATTAACACTACTATTAAGGCTGGTGGTTTTATTGACATAGAGTTTCAGTATGTTTCAGCTAAAATGATAACTATAATAGATACATTTATATTAATTACCGGGCTATTCATATTTGCTACATCAATCTTCAAGTTTTTTATTGGACCAATAAATCAACACATTGGAATGAGTATACATGATGTGAATGAGTTAAAAATATCAATCTCAAAAGTTATCGTGCTGTTTCTTGTTACTTATTTAGCAAATTTAATAGTGGATGTTGGTGATCCAAAAATTGTACTCTATAATGCTATTTCTATAGGGATAGTATGTATTATTCTTATTTGGTATATTATTGCTGCAAAAAATGGCAAAAATGAGCTAAAAAGTGATAAAAATGCTCAAAAAACGACCAAAAAGTAATAAAAACGACCAAAAAGTGGTAAAAAATCATAAAAAATCGAACTTTTAATAAATGCTTGTAATGGTGCTAATTTAATTGTAACCATCGATTTGTGTTTTTCCTTTTTTATCCTAAAAAAAGCTAAGGTAAATTTGTATCTTTATCCTTATGTACGCAGAAAGCAATGGACCAATAATTCATCGAGGAGAACCTAGAGGCAATAAGAATATACTTGTTATAGTAGGCGCTCTAGTAATGGCAATTGGCTTAGGTGCTTTTTTTCTTATTCAAGAAAATGCTCCGGAAGAAGTAGAAGCTGTTGAAGCGTATGAATTGTATGATATAGCTGCTGAGGAAGCCGTAATAGAAGATGAAACCAGTTTACCAGAACCTCTACCAGCAATAGAAACAATTCCTGAAGAATTAAGTTCTGCAGCAGCTTATTACCAGCGTGCTTTAAAAAAAGAAAAAGAAAAAGATTATGAAGGAGCTGTAGCAGATTATACAAAAACCATAGCCTTAGCTAAGAAGTATAGCAGTGAAATGTGGAATGCTCTAAATAATAGAGGTGTGATATACACCAAACAATTAATAGATTATAAGGCAGCTATCAAAGATTTTAATAAGATTGTGCAAATAGAGAGTAACCGATATGATGGTCACATAAATGAAACTCGTTTAGAAGCTGGTTATACCAATCGTGCCTATGTTAAAATGATGAAAGGGGATAAGGAGGGTGCATGTAATGATTTATATGAGGCATTGGCATTAGGTGTTGAAAGCTCAAGTTCTTTTATTGAAAACAAGATTGCCAAAAATTGTGATTAAATTATCATAGCTATGAAAAACTTAGTATTCATTTTAATATGCTGCACAATTCCTTTTTCAGCTTTCTCTCAAAACTATGGTCCGGATAAGAATGCCGATACCACCTATAAACATGAAAGTTTCCAAAATATAGGGACTAAAGAAGAACCAGCTGATGCAAGTGAAGATTATAAGTATGCTACTTTATATTTTGAGAAGGAGAACTATAAAAATGCCATCATATATTATACTGCCGGCATACAAAAAGACCCCAAACATATTCCATCTTATTACCACAGAGGAATTTCTTATAAAAAGACGGGTAAATTGGAATTGGCTTGTGCTGATTGGAAAAAAGCGAAAGAGTTGGGGGATAAAGAAGCAGAAAAGCTAATTACTAAATATTGTAAAGATTAAGCCAAGCTAAACACTCGAACCGTATTTATGACCTGCTAACACACCGTTATTTGTGGAAATCAACATCAATAATTGGGTGTAACGCCACGCTGCTACATGTTACGCCTGTACTGTCCGCCCACTTCAAAAAGCGCATCAGTAATTTGTCCTAAAGAACAATACTTGGCAGCTTCCATCAGTTGCTCAAAAATGTTTTTGTTTTGTATGGCTGCTTTTTGCACTTTGTTGAGCTCTTCAGCTACTTTATCAGCATTACCATTGTGCAACTCGTTGAGCATACTTATTTGGTATTGCTTTTCCTCTTCGGTAGCTCTAATTACTTCTGCCGGTATAATGGTAGGGGAGCCCTTAGAACTTAAAAAGGTATTTACTCCAATTATCGGAAAATCGCCATTGTGTTTTAGTGTTTCGTAGTACAAGCTTTCTTCTTGTATTTTACTACGCTGGTACATGGTTTCCATGGCACCTAACACACCACCACGTTCGGTAATTCTATCAAATTCGGTGAGTACTGCTTCTTCTACCAAGTCGGTTAATTCTTCAATAATAAATGCTCCTTGTATCGGGTTTTCATTTTTCGCTAAACCTAACTCTCGGTTAATAATCAGCTGTATTGCCATTGCTCTACGTACACTTTCTTCAGTTGGTGTGGTAATGGCTTCATCATAAGCGTTAGTATGTAAAGAGTTACAGTTGTCGTAAATCGCATACAATGCTTGTAACGTGGTTCGTATATCGTTAAAGTCTATTTCTTGTGCGTGCAGGCTTCGTCCACTGGTTTGGATGTGGTACTTTAACATTTGTGCTCTTGGGTTAGCACCGTATTTTTTTGCCATAGCCTTAGCCCAAATTCTTCGAGCTACACGTCCAATTACAGCATATTCTGGGTCTATTCCGTTACTAAAGAAAAACGATAGATTGGGTCCGAATGAGTTAATGTCCATTCCTCTACTTAAGTAGTATTCTACATATGTAAACCCATTACTTAATGATAATGCCAATTGTGTAATGGGGTTGGCACCTGCTTCGGCAATGTGGTAACCAGAAATTGAAACAGAGTAGAAATTACGTACAGAGTTATCAATAAAATATTCTTGCACATCGCCCATTAAACGCAAGGCAAATTCGGTAGAAAAAATACAGGTGTTTTGTGCTTGGTCTTCTTTTAAGATATCTGCTTGCACGGTACCTCTAACGTTGGATAATGTTTGGGCTTTAATCTTTTGGTAAACATCGGCTGGCAATACGTGGTCACCAGTTAGACCCAATAAATACAATCCTAAGCCATCATTACCTTCAGGTAAATCTCCTTGGTATTCAGGGCGTTTTACACCACGCTCTTTAAAGATGGCAGCTATTTTTTTGTCTATGTCTTTTTCTAGCTTGTTTTCATGGATATATTTCTCACAGTTTTGATCAATGGCAGCATTCATAAAGAAAGCCAACAACATTGGTGCTGGTCCGTTAATGGTCATGCTTACCGAAGTCATTGGGTGACACAAATCAAAACCGGAATACAATTTCTTTAGATCATCTAAACAGCATAT
>JBFIEB010000258.1:0-4038 GCA_041603555.1 Vicingaceae bacterium | reverse complement strand
GATTTAAGAAACCTTTCATCCAACAGAAAAATAAAGAAATTTCGAAAAAAAGAGGCCATCTATCGTGAAGATGATTATGCTAATTACATGTATTTTATTGTAAAAGGTAAGGTTAAATGTGTTAAAACAGATTTTTATGGTAAAGACTTAATGAACGATATATATAATAGTGGTGAATTTATTGGATATATGACCTTGTTTGAAAAAGGAGAATACCACGAAACTGCGACAGCATTAGAGCCTACAGAAGTAGCTGTAATACCAAGAGAAGATTTCTTGACATTGATTCGAAAAAACAGAGATGTAGCAGGAAAGTTCATCAAAATGTTATCAGGAAATGTACAAGCCAAAGAAAAAAGATTGCTTCAACTAGCTTATGCACCCGTAAGAGAAAGAGTTGCCGATTCACTATTGACATTAAAAGCAAAAGGACTTATGAAAAAAGGATCTGCAGAAGAAATGGAAATCTCTCGTTTTGATTTAGCTTCTATTGTAGGAACAGCAAAAGAATCTTTAATTAGAAGCTTGTCAGAATTAAAAAAAGAAGGCTTGGTGGATACGGACGGTCAGGGAATTAAAATTATAAGTGAAGTAGGATTGAAAAAAGTTGCTGAGGGTGGATTTTAAATAAATATGGCCTATAAATAGTTATTAAAGTTTGTTGCTCTCTGTCATTGAATGATTTGCCACATGTTCCTTTAATACCTTTTTTAAACTATCTAGGTATTCTGCGTACATTTTAGTGTCTAATTCATGAGGCTTACCATTTGGTATGGTGATTGGATCTTCGCCTAAATACTGATATAATTCAGGGTATTCTTCTTGTATCTTTAAAGTAAGAATAGTAATTTCTTTTATGTAGTCTTGTAATCGTTTCATGTTATTTAAGGTTGAGGTTTACACTCAAAACGGGATTACTTGAGTGATTAACTAGGCTTTCAGCTAGGCTGGGAGAAATCATTTGAACAAGCCCCGTTTTCCCATGTGTAATTATTGCAATTAAATCTGCATTTATTTTTTTTGTGAATTTTTCTATCCCTTTTTCTTCATTTAAAGAATTGTAAATATTAACACTGCATGTTTCCTTAGGGCATAATTTTAAGAATTTACTCATCTTATCCTCAACCTCATCAGTTTCCATAAATTGATTTGGCACATTAACATAGAGTAAATGAATCTTTGCTTTCAGCAAAATAGAAAATTCCAAGATTTTTTTAAAGGGTTGACGGAGGTCTTCTTCAAAAGAAGAAGCAAACACAATGTTTTTAAATTCCATTTTTGGTGGTTTATTTTTAACCACTAAAACTGGAGTAGTTGAATGACGAATTACTAATTGTGAATTTGAACCTATTAAATCGTTTAGTCCACTTGTACCATGCGATCCCATAACAATAAAATCATACTCAAATTGTTTCAATTGGTCAATAATTTCACCATTATCATAAATTAAATTTGTTTGAACTTTTAGCCCTGCCTTTTTTGCATTTTGCCTAAGCTCGAGTAACATGGCTTTTGAATGTCCAATTTCGTGCAATGTTTCAGGAAAATTTTTCTCTTTTTCTATACGCAAATTTTTCCAATCTACTGGGGTTCTTACTAAATGTATGAAGTGTATTTCTGAATGGGATTTTTTTGCCAAATAAATAGCTACATCAGTGGCATCAGTTGCACAATCTGAAAAATCTGTAGGAACTAATATTCTTTTCATCTTTTATTTCTCATTATTGATCTTTATCAGAACAAACACATTTATTTAATACGATTCAAATACAATTTTTTACCCATAATAATTAATTCAAAAAATTATGAGACGACAAGCATTTCATTAGAGATTATTTAAAAAAATAACAATCGCAAAAATCCTCTCCGGTTTCCTAATCTGATTCACACAAAAATACATGGTTGAATTCTTCTTTTCCATGACATATAACATCAGAATAGAGTAACATAAATCATCATCTCAACCCTTCTTTAAATCTAGATTTGTGGAATAAAACTTCATAATAATTGCCAAGATTAGGTATGAGTATTACAAAAAAAGAAGTGATTCTTTTTGAAAAACAATTATCAATCTAACGAAAAGCATATATCATCTTAGAAAAAATTAAATAATATAAACTTTATAAAAAACTAAATAAAATGACGGACACAGTTGAAAAAATAATGGTTAAAGAAGTATTAAAGATAGAAGTTAGTGATTCTCTATCAATTGCCAAAAGAATACTTAAAAGATTTGATATCAGACACTTACCGGTAGTTAAAAATGACAAGCTGATTGGAATATTGAGCCGAACAGATGTTATGCGATTAAGTTTTGGCGAAACTTTTGGCGACAATGAAGATGAAGTTGATGCAACATTATTGGACATGCTTACCATTAAAGATATCATGATTCATAATCCAGTAACAATCACTCCAACAGCCTCTATAGAGGCTGTTACTAAAAAGTTAATTGAAAAAGGTATTCATGCATTACCAGTAGTAGAAAATGACATTTTATTAGGTATAGTAACAACAACCGATATATTGCAATTTATGCTCAATAAATCTAGCAATAAAAAAATCCCAAAAAAGCATATTGAAAAAAGATCCTGGGGAAATTTCGAGCAATTCTGTGAAAATAGCCTTTGCTCCGTCAAAATTTTGAATGTACTTCCTCATGAAGAATTAAGTCTTCAATTTCACGAACATAGAAATAAATTTTGGAAGGTAATTAAAGGAGTTGGTACAATTCTGATAAACGAAAATGAAAAGAAAGCAGTAGCAGGTGATGAGTTTATCATACCAGCAAGAACAAAACATCGGATAATCACCAATAGTTATTCTCTTCAAATATTAGAAATATCTTATGGGCATTTTGATGAAGATGATGTTGTAAGATTAGAAGATAAATACCAAAGACCTGAACAAATAGAAAAGCAAAAAGCATTAGCATAAAAAATAAATATTATGGCATTAAATTTTAACAAAATAGCAGCAAATGGAAATGAATTTATGAGCGACTTTGCTCAAGAATTGGGTTACCCTGAAGATATTCCAAGAGCAGGCAGGGTTTTAAAGTCAATTCTACATGCATTAAGAAACCAACTAACAATCGAAGAATCCATTCAAATGGTATCTCAATTTCCAATGTTTTTAAAGGCGGTTTATGTAGAGAATTGGACCCTTCGTAAAAAATCAAAGAAACCGAAACATTTAAAAGAATTCTATAATGAAATCAGAAAAATTGACAATCGGACTGCACAATATGATTTTCAAACGGATGATGAAATTGACAACGCCATCGGAGTCGTATTTATGTCATTAAGAAGATACGTGTCATTAGGCGAACTGGAGGACATAAAAGCCGTTTTACCTAAGGATTTAAAACATATAGTAAACAATGTTACCATGATATAATTAAACTATGCCAACATTATTAGTTCCTACAGACTTTTCTTCCGCTAGTAAAAATGCGCTTTCCTTTGCCTCAGCATTGGCTACCACATTAGATGCAAAAATAACTTTACTTCATGCTCTATATGTTAATCCAATTGATCCTGGATACATTAATGAAAAACATAAACAAGATTTAGATCTACATAAAAAGGAATCAGAAATAAAATTAAAAGCACTATGTGAAGATATTGAAGAGAGTTCATCCGGTAAATGCAATTTTACCATTATTGAAGGATTGGAAAAAGATGTAATTGTTAATTATGCCAATGAAATAAAACCCGAATTATTGGTGATGGGAACTGAAAATCGTAACACCATTGATCGACTTGTATTTGGAACAATAACTGGAAAGGTAATAAAAGAAGTTACTAGCACCTTATTAGTCGTTCCCGAAAACGCCATATTTAAACCACCAAAAAAGATTGCGTTTGCAATAGACTACCATGATAGCGATTTAGAAGAAATTCATTTTGTAGCAGATCTTGCCAAAAAATTTAAATCTGAAGTACATATAATACATGTTGTACTAAATGATGAAAATATAGATTTTGAAGAACAGTTTTTTAAGGACTTTAAGCAGGAAGTACAAAATGCTGTTGG
>JBFIEB010000257.1:0-4054 GCA_041603555.1 Vicingaceae bacterium | reverse complement strand
GGCATAATAAGCCCCAAAAGTACTAGAGTGTTTGGCTTCTAACACCATGGTGGTTGCTGTAGCTGTAAATGGCATCGAACAAAGAACCCAAGTACTGGCTGCCATTGGAATAGTAAACATTTGCGTAGTTGCACCAACAGAAACAGAAGGTGTTGCTGGGCTATTGTTGCAAATACTTGATGCAGTTCCAAAGCAAGCTGCATAAAAACAAAGAGTATATGATTGACCAATCGTAAGACCTGTAATAGTTGATTGGGCACATTCTGTAGCTCCAATGGGAGACATAGAAGCCAGTCCTAGCCATGTTCCTCCGTCTGGAGAATAACTTGGGGTAACTTGGGAAGTAGTAAGATAAGAAGGCCGACTTGGATCACAAACATCAGGAGAGTACTGGCAAACTGTCCATCCAGGAGCATTGCCAGCACCAATGCCACTATTTTGTGCAGGACCACCAGTTATAGAGCCATTAGTTACAGCTTGTCCAACACACATTAAGGTGTTGAATAAAGTTGCTAAAGTTATTAGTGTTTTCATTATAGTGTTAGAAGTTCACTGTAAATATACATAAAAATGAAAAAGGTAATTCATAAAAAAATGGATTGTCTTTCTGAGTGAGCATCAATGGATACAAACTTATTAAAAAAATATATAAAATAGTGGTTTCCGTTACCATTTCGTTTCTCTCCATTCTTTCTGCTGTTCAATTGTAAAAAAAGTCCAAGCAACAATACGTGATGTTTTATTTCCTTGTCCCATAGGGATGGTTTTAATTTCTACAGCACCCTCATTATTTAAAGAATTGAGCACTGTTGCTACATTCGATTGTTTAGAGATAAGAGTAGAGAACCAGAAACAGGAGTTACCGAATTTTTTACTTTCTCTTGCCATGTTTCTAACAAATTTACTTTCACCACCATCGCACCAAATTTCAGCATTTTGTCCTCCGAAGTTTTTGGTGGCATGCTGAACGGGTTTTCCTTTTAAGTTTTTTAATTTACGCAGGGTTGCTGCTTCCATTTCAGCTTGAGATGCGTGGAAAGGTGGATTGCAAATAGTGAGTTCTATTTGATTTTCCTTTTTTAGGACACCATAGAAAATGTCTTTTGGGTTTTCTTGTAGGATGAGTTGGATTTTCCCTTGTAAGCTATCGTTATTATCAATAATATATTTTGTATTATTGAGTGCAACTTGATCAATATCAGAGCCTATAAAAGACCAACCATATTCTTTGCTACCGATAATGGGAAAAACACAGTTGGCACCAATACCTACATCTAAACATTTAATGTTATCACCTGTTGGTGTATTGCCATAGTTGCTTTCTCCTAAAAGTTGGGCAATGTGATGGATGTAATCTGCACGACTAGGAATAGGAGGACAGAGGTAATGATTAGGTATGGACCACTCGTTAATATTGTAATAGTGTTTAAGCAATGCCTTGTTTAGTGTTAATACCGATTCTGGATTAAAGAAATCAATGGAATCATCACCATAATCATTCACCTTTATAAAAGCTTTAAGTGCAGGTAGGGTGGCGACCAATTTCCGAAAATCATAACGTCCATTATGTTTGTTTTTCGGGTGCATTTTCGATTTTATTTTAGGATGTTTACGCTTTTCTTGCATGGGATAAAGATAGGAGAATTAAGAAATCAATTGATTTTTGATACAGCTACCTAAAAAAAACGTGAACCATTTTTTTAGGAGACAGTCTCACTTTCCACATTTCTTTAGCCAAGTCAATCACGTCATGAAAGACCAGGTAAACAGGGTTAAATGAATTGACGGGAGTTGTGATACCATAAATCGGCTTTTCCACTTCAGGCTCAAAAGTTCCAAATATCCTGTCCCAAATAATCAATGTAGATCCATAATTTTTATTGATATACTGCTCGTTGGTGGCGTGATGTACCCGGTGATGTGAAGGAGTGGTAAAGAAGTATTCGATGGGTTTGGGTAATTTTTTAATATACTCCGTGTGTATCCAGAACTGATACAAGACTTCTATCTGGTGGATAATGAAAAAGACTACCGGATGAAAGCCCATCATGATAACTGGCAGGAAGAAGATGATCTTGATGTTTTGTATCCAGGAAAGCCGAAAGGAAACACTCAAGTTGTACCTGGTCGAAGAATGGTGTACCACATGAGTGGTCCATAAAAAACGTTGTTCGTGCGCAATTCGATGGGCCCAGTATCTGAAAAAGTCTAGGGCAAAAAAGCACAGGATGTAACTCCACCAGCTGTGTGGTATGCCCCAAGGGACTAGGTTATAAAAAAATAAAATGAAGGTGTAGAGTGCTACTTTTTGTAAACCATTTAAGGCTAGATTGCCAACACCTACTGATAGTGATGCAAAAAAATCTTTGGTTTCATAGCTTTTGATCTTCTTCCGGTAACTATAAATCCACTCTAGTGCTACTAAAACAATTAATATTGGTGCAGCAATCCAAATAACGGTGTTAAAATCTAGTTGAAGTAATTGTTTTAAGGTGTACGTTTCTTTTTCGAACATGCGGAGATTTATTCTTTTAAGATGAAGAATAAATATTCTCTACCAGTAAAATCAAGTTGAAAGATACTTAGAATAAGTTCAGTATGCTAGGAATTAGCCAATTAATCGGTTGAGATAGGTCTTTGAATTCGATTTACCGCTTTAAAAAAAAAGGATAATGATGTGCTTTATCTTTTTTCAGGAATAATTATTGTTTAACTAACTTTTTGGTTTCTAAAGTATTTCCGTCATAAATAACAACCATATAAATACCACCATCTCTAGTTGAGATATCTATGGTTTGAAATAGGTTATTGTTTTTTTCTTTATTTAGAATTAGTTTCCCTCTTACATCATATACCTGAATGGTAGCTTCCTTATTTAGATTAATTTCAAAAATTCCATTACCAGGGTTGGGATAAATAGTACTCACTAAAGTGTTTTTATTTCTGAAATTGACACTTCTTATTCCTGAAACAGCAGATGAACCATCAAAATCTATCTGTTTTATTCTATAGTATAAAACCTCATTATTGATATCATCATCTCTAAAATTATAATTGAGTTGAGTAGAACTATTTCCTGCGCCTTTAATTGATGCAATACTTTTAAATTCTATTCCATTGATAGATTTTTCTACAATAAAATAATCATTGTTTATTTCTGATACTGTTTGCCATTCTAAATTCACCCAACGGTTATCAATTGCTGATGCTTCGAAGCTAAGCATTTCTACAGGTAATACTCCACAAACACCAGTACCAATTGCCCAAGCAATAGCAGAATTGTTGATTGTTCCACTTATATCTATCCCTAATTCAAGTGTGGCTGTTGGACCACCAGCAGTAAAGCTTACTATATCACAATACCACGTGTCTATAACTCCTCCTGAACCAGCATGCATGGTTACGTATGTTTTCACGCCATCAATTTTAATGTATCCCTGATTGGCGAAACCAATATCAAATCTAGGAGCGTAAGGGCCAACCCCTTTTGGCCACATATATTCATAGGAAATATTGTAACTAAGCCCAGCAACCAATCCGGTAATTGTTGTCCAACAGCCCTCAAGGGGGCTGCCCTCCCTTGATACAGGAAAAACAGCAAATCCGTTTGATGGAGAATTAGGAAGCGGAGCATTAAGCCAACCATCTCCGGCTGTATAGTAATTGTCTAGTGTACTTGAAAGCTCCGGTGTTGCTATCTTTGTCCACCCCGTAGGAGCCTGACTGTTGCCTAATGTTCCTATATTAGTTGGAGGAATGACTTGTGCATAAACGAAACACTGACCTATTAGGAAAAAAGTTAGAAAATGTAATATATATTTTACCATAGCTTAACTTTTCAAATGTATTAAATAAAAATTCATGGTAATTTACCATTGAGAATAGAGTGCCTATGAATTCTCACTCTTAAAGGATAAGACGTAGTATATTAAAGTAGGTTGCTATATATTAAGTTTATTTATAAACAAATAAATCTAACGAAATAATTAAATGGATTTATCCCTCAATTTTCTGTTTCGGAAAAATGTTGTTACATTCTTTACAATCCTTATAT
>JBFIEB010000256.1:0-4057 GCA_041603555.1 Vicingaceae bacterium | reverse complement strand
CTTTTAAATTCTTTTTATCATTTAGTAAGATTGCTCTAGCCGGAATTTCACCAATTCTATTAGGAGTAACAAGGCCTACCGTAATGCCAGTCATTACTTTTTTAAAGGCTTTAAACCACTTTATTTTTATAGTCTCTTGAATCAAAAATTGCCATTTTATAGCCTCTATTCCCCAATTCAAAAACAACAGCAACGTAGCTATAAAAAAGTATTCATATTGAAATCTAAGCATAAGCTTAACATCCCATATAGCAAATGGATTATCTTTTAGTTTGATATAAATAAACCAAAGAGCAGCTATTCCAATGATAATTCTGAATAGTAAATTGATATATTTGTATGACTTAGCTTTCAATAGATACAATAGATGGCTTAAAATTAATACGATTAAGTTTTATTATTGGTGACTAAAGATAAAATAATATTAGGAATTGATCCCGGAACCAATGTGATGGGCTATGGTATTATTCATATCAAGGATAATAAAATGAATTTAATAGCTATGGGGTCAATAGAATTAAATAAATTAGAAACTCATTTTTTAAAACTCCAAAAAATATTTGAACGCACACTTTATCTTATCAATGAATATAAACCAGATGAATTTGCTATAGAATCACCGTTTATGGGAAAAAACCCTCAATCTATGCTAAAATTAGGTAGGGCTCAAGGGATATCTATGGCAGCAGCTTTATCAAAAGAAATTCCCGTAAGTGAATATGCTCCAAAAAAAATAAAACAATCTATTACAGGAGAAGGAACAGCATCTAAAGAACAAGTAGCTGGAATGCTAACAAATTTATTAAAGTTAAAGAGTTTACCTAAACACTTAGACGCAACAGATGGTTTAGCGGTCGCTGTTTGTCATTATTTTCAAATGGGAAAGCCTACTTCTAAAAAATCATATTCTGGATGGAAAGCCTTTGTAAAAGAGAAGGCAAAACGGACAAAAACCTAACTGGAAAGAATACTTTTTTGAATTGCTAAGAATTCACTTTCTTCTAATCTTAGTTTTGATCTAGAAAAATTAATATCTTCAATATTATTAATTGGTACAAGATGTATATGTACATGGGGTACTTCTAAGCCAATTACTGCCACTCCAATTCTTTCACAGTCAATAGTATTTTCAATTTTCCTGGCAATTTTTTGAGCAAACGTCCATAAATCTATATATAGATTTACACTTAAATCAAAAATATAATCTATCTGCTTTTTAGGAACTACTAAAGTGTGACCTTTAGCTAAAGGGAAAACATCCAAGAAAGCAATAAAATCTTCATTCTCCTCAATGATATAGGCTGGAATTTCCTTCTTTATAATTTTTGTAAAAACAGAATCCATTATCTTGAGATTTTTAAAACCTCAAATTTCATAATTCCAGTTGGTACTTTAACCTCTGCTATATCACCTACGGAAGTTCCTAAAAGTCCTTCTCCAATAGGAGAATCGACAGATATTTTCTTTTGCTTCAAATCTGCTTCTTTTTCTGAAACTAAAGTATACTCCATTATAGCACCATTTGCAACATTCTTAATTTTTACTTTAGATAATATCAATGCTTTAGAGGAATCTAATTGCGTTTCATCTATAACGCGTGCATTAGAAAGGGCTGTTTCTAACTTAGATATTTTTAACTCTAATAGCCCCTGTGCTTCTTTGGCAGCATCATATTCGGCATTTTCAGATAAATCTCCTTTATCTCTAGCCTCTGCTATCTGCGCAGAAATCCTACCCCTCTCTATATTTCTCATTTGATCTAACTCGTCTTGGAGTTTTTTCAGACCCTCTTCTGTGTAATAATTAACTTGTGACATAACTTGGTTGTTTAAAATCGAAAAAGAGAACTCTAAAATAGAGTTCTCTTCACTTTTACAAATATGTAATGTTGTTTATAAATCTAACTTAATACCGATACTGTGGGTTCCTGAAAAACTTTCTGTCATTTCATATGCATAATGGAAACCGAATGTAGTTCCTTTTTTACCTAATGGCGCAACAAAAGATGCACCAAATGCTAGACCTGTATTAGCAGAAGTACGTTTCAATGAATCAAACCAAGTACCATCTTCTAATACATATCCACCCCTAATCTTAAACATGTTTCTAAAACCATATTCTACACCAATTCTATACTGATCTTTTGTGAAAGAATTAGATGTAAAATTTCCAGCTAAAACAATTTTATGATCTGCAGTAATTTCTTTACTAGTAGTATCTATAGACGGAGATATGTAAAAGTCATATGAAGCTCCAATATTTAATAATGAAGGTAATTGATACGAAGCAGCCCTATGATCTTTCGTTGCTAAATATGTGTTACCATCAGCATTATCCCCTTGAGCAGTAAAAGATAATCCATCACCAGCAGCTTTCATGGTTGGACCAACATTTTTTAACGCTATTCCAAATTTAACCTGATCATTGTCTCCTGTAACATATCTGATTCCAGCATCAAAAGCAAAACCCCTACTAGAGGCATTTGCAATACCTTCGCTTATTACTCTCACTCCCACTCCACCAGAAATACTATTAGAAAATGTTTTAGCAAATCCAACATCAAAGTTTGTAAGTTTTGGAGCAAATGTTCCGATTCCACCTTCAGGTAAATCCACTTGGGTAATGTCAATTTCACCAAAATTCATCGACATTACAGACAAGCCAATAACCCCTGTTTCACCCACTTTTTGTGCAAATCCAAAGGTATTTATATCAACTCCACTTCCCACAAAATATCTTTTATGATTTATCATTAACTCCGTTTTTCTGGTATATGCCATACCAGCGATGTTCAACCCCATTGCTTCTAAACCGGTAGCGGAAGCAGTATTTGCGCCTCCAAAACCAACACTTTCAGTCCATGGGTTTATAAGTAATTGAGGAGCTCCAGCCTCCCCAGCTCTATCCTTATTACCTCCGACAGCGTTTACAGCGTAACCACAAGCAATTGCTAATATTATTGATAATTTAAATTTCTTCATATTTATAAGTATAATATAATGCTTCAATAATTTTTTTAAAATCCATTTAAATCAGTAGGTTTCATCACCCCATACCACTTAAGTGTTCGTTCACCAATACCCGGCACTTTAACATGGATAAGGTAAACCCCTGTTGCAATAGGAATATCTACGTGATTTTTTAAATCCCAATCCAAGCTCGTTTTAGGATCACTTTTTGCGAATCTTCTCATTAAGGTTCCATTTACATTGTAGATAGAAATAGTACATTCTTCAGGCAAATTGGTAATTTTAATTCTATTATCCAACGTTCCTGTTTCATACAAAGAAAAAGCATAATAAGGATTAGGAACCACATTAATTAATGCTAAAGCAGAATCCATGGCTATCCCATTTCCTAATTTTACATCCATTCCTGTCATATCAAATTCATACATGGGCAGTCCACCATTGGTTAAAGAAGCAGTAGTATAGCTGGCATAAGGCTTTTCAACCCTTAATTTCACCTTAGCTTTAGTAGACAGCAAAGAATGTCCTGGCTCTAACATTGGGATACCAGCCCAAATACATGATCTCATCGCCAACATTTTTTGTATGTCTGTTGAATCCATATTCTGATATAACTTAGCACATCCATCATAAGTAGGAAGAACAGGGTTAGTGGTAGTGCTTCTAAACACATAAACGTAGTGTTTACCTCCCATCATCAGCTCCTGATTTGCCCCAGCTTCAACAGTAGATGTTGGATTCCACCTCAAATCCCTACCATTCTCTCCGGCTAACCAGCTATCTTCTGCAAAAGCAATGTTTAATCGTTCACCTGTTTCCACATTAATGGCATAACCAGGAAACCATCCAGCTCCTTTCATTGGTTTACCTGATAAAGATACTGCACCATCCGGATTTCCAAATTTATCAACACTCGGAGATTCTCTCAGTTGTAAATGTTTTGCCCCTCCTTCTGCCAGCACCACATCATTTCTTGCTTCAAATACCATTGCTCTACTCCACTTACTTTTATCGCTGGTAAATACAATATCCACTGATGCAAGGTCTTTTAATGCAGAACCTTTAACAGCATTTCCGTTGAACAATGG
>JBFIEB010000255.1:0-4079 GCA_041603555.1 Vicingaceae bacterium | reverse complement strand
CTAAAACCAGTAAAGCACTTACAAGAATCAATAAAATGTTTCATAATAAAGAGATTCAAAAAACATACTGGGCAATTGTAAAAAATAAGCCTCAAAAAAATGAAGACATACTTATACATTACCTAAAAAAAAATCAACAAAAAAATAAATCGGTTGCCTATAGTCATGAATATAAAGATGCTAAAAAAGCAGAATTGTCATACAAAGTAAAACATGAATTCAACAATTATTACTTATTGGAAATCAACCCATTAACAGGAAGACATCATCAAATTAGAGTTCAGCTTTCCTGTATAGGTTGTCCGATAAAGGGTGATTTAAAATATGGTTTTAGCCGATCAAACCCTGATGCATCGATAAGCTTGCATGCAAGAAAATTAGAATTTATTCATCCTGTTAGTAAAAAAGAAATGATAATTATAGCTCCTCCTAATTCAAAAGATTCTCTTTGGGATGAGGCAGAAAACTTATTTAAAAAATAAAAAAATCTCTCTTTAACATCTTTTAACATTGATGTGACAACAATGATTGTCTAAATATCGTTTTGGATTTAATTTTGATTTGTTAACCAAAAAATAAACGATATGAAAAATGGAATTAAATTATTTGTCTTTGGGCTTGCACTAGCATTTGCTGGTGGTTTTTCTTCACTAGGAATTTATAAATATATAGAACAAACCGAGAAAACAGCAGTAAATCAATATGATTTTCCTGGCACCAACCATTTAACAAGTAACAGATTGGACATACATCAACCAGCAAGTCTAGAGCTAGCTGCAAAAATGTCTTTAAACACTGTGGTTCATGTAAAAACCGAAGTACTAACTAGTAGAAATATCGATCCTTTTTACCAATATTTTTATGGAGGAAAATCTCCTAAACCACAATTAGCTCAATCAGCTGGTTCTGGTGTCCTTATTTCTGATGATGGTTATATCGTTACAAACAATCATGTTATTGACCGTGCAGAAAGTATTTCTATAACATTAAATAACAATAAAACATATAAAGCAGAAGTAATTGGAACAGACCCAAATACAGATTTGGCCTTAATCAAAATTGATGAAGATAATCTACCTTACATCAACTACGGAAACTCTAATGATGTTAATGTAGGTGAATGGGTGTTGGCTGTAGGAAACCCTTTTAATTTAACCTCTACTGTAACAGCCGGAATTATTAGTGCCAAAGGTAGAGATATAAACATCCTTAGGAATGACCCTTATAGTGGTATGTCTGCCATAGAATCATTTATTCAAACCGATGCTGCAGTTAACCCAGGAAATAGTGGTGGCGCATTAGTAAGCTCTACTGGAAAGTTAATTGGCATTAACTCTGCTATTAAATCAAATACAGGATCATACACAGGTTATTCCTTTGCAATTCCGGTTAATATTGTAAAAAAAGTTGTTAAAGACTTAAAAGAATTTGGAACAGTTCAAAGAGCATTTATAGGCGTAAGCATCAGTAATATGGATGAAGTTTTAGCTGAAGAACTAGGGACAGACGATATAAATGGAGTTTACATTAATGGGACTACTGAAAGTGGTTCTGCTGCCAAAGCAGGAATAAAATCTGGTGACATCATTAAAAAAATTGGTAACAAGTCTATCAAGAATGTTGCAGAATTACAAGAACAAATTAGCCAATTTAGACCTGGTGATAAAATTGTTGTCTCTGTAAATAGAGACAATGCGGAGTTAAAATTACCAGTTGTGCTAAAAAACTTAAAAGGAAATGAAAATATCGTTTCCAATGAATCTAACAAAGTACTAAAACAATTAGGTGTAAAACTTGCTGAAGTAGAAGAAAAGGAGCTTAAACATCTTAAAATTAATGGAGGTATTAAAGTTGAAGAACTTTTTAATGGAAAATTGAGAAGTGTTGGAGTTAGAGAGGGATTTATCATCACAAAAATAAACCATAAAAAAGTTAACAACATATCTGAATTAACTTCAACTATAGAAAAAATAAAAGATGGAATATTAATTGAAGGGATTTATGAGAATGGCAGAAGAGAATTTTACGGCTTCGGAATATAGAAGGATATTTATAAATAAAAAGCCTAAGTGACTTATCACTTAGGCTTTTTTAGTGTTTATAATTATTTTAATTTTTTCTTTCCTTGTATTGTTTTATCATGGCATCTACCCCATTAGTGAAAGCAGAAACACCTTTAACGTATCCTGTCTTGCCCATAGCATCTATGGTAAACTGATTCTTTTCATCTTTACCCAAATTAAATACCCATATAGTAGGATAACCTGTTACTTTAAATGCTTGCTGCAGTCCTGCATTTTGTTCTCGATATTTTTGAGGCAACTGAAATCTTCTTGGGAAATCTAATTCTACCAATACAACATTTTCTTCCGCCCAAGCTTTAAATACATTCTTATCAAAAACCTCATATTTTAATTTCTTGCACCAACCACACCAATCACTTCCAGTAAAGTTGGCCATAATCGGTTTTCCCGTTTTTTTTGATATTTCATATGCTTTATTGATATCAACCATCCAACCATCAGCATGTGCTTTATAATCTGCTTCCGAAACCGTTTTTACTTGAGGTCTTGCTTGGACCTGTTGTTGCAACACGCCATGTTGAGAAAATGCTGACAACATGGTTAGCATCATCGCTACAACTAATGTATTTTTAAGTGTTTTCATAAATAATTTTTTATGGATTGAATTTATCAAATTCTATACCAAGTTACGAATTATTTTACTCCGTGCATCAGCTTTTTAATAAATGGAGTTGCTAAAATTGACAAAACTGCCATTCCTAACGCCACAGCAGTGAGTATCCAAAAGAAGTAACTAATGCCATGTTCATCGGCTATTTTATCAAGGTTTGCACCAAATTTGTGGGCAACCTTATTCCCAATAGCTACCGCTAAATAATACATGCCAAACATGAAAGCTATCATTTTACCTGGCACCAATTTACTTACATATGATAATCCTATTGGTGAGATACACAATTCTCCAAGAGTGTGGAACAAATAAACCATAACCAACCAAAACATACTAACAGAAGCAGTTTGTGCTCCAGGTTCAATCCCCATAGCTCCGAAAGCAACAAAAGCCATTCCCAATCCTAACAATCCCATTCCCATAGCAAACTTCATGTTTCCATTAGGATTGTATTTACTTTCCCAAAACTTAGAAAATAATGGAGCAAAAATGATTATAAACAAAGAGTTTAAAACACCAAACCATGTTGCTGGCACCTCAGTTCCTTCACCTGAAAACTGATTATATAACATCCAAATTGCTATTCCCCAAACGATAACAAAACTAATTCCCAAAATAATATTTGCAATGGCATACTTTTTAAAAGTATGACTAAAAAGTTTTAATAATACCCATGTAATTACGCCTAATGGAACAATAGTAACCAAAGCATTTACTACATTAAAAATCATAGCTGAGTTACCAATTAAATCTCTGTCGGTATAATGTTCTGAAAAAATCGACAATGTGCCTGGAGCTTGTTCAAATATTGCCCAAAAAAATACGGTCAATAATGAAAAGAATGATAAAGCAATTAACTTCTCTCTAACTACCTTTCCATATTTTGTCAATCGATAAATAGTAATTGCAAAAAAGATCAATATACATGAAATAATTGTAAAATTTCCTCCTGATATTCCAGCTACGCTAAAATCAAATAAATTGTAAGTTCCTTCAGAAATAGTTGAAACAGGGTCATTTATTATCCAACAAAGTGCAAGAGTAGTAATTAATGCTATAGTTCCTAGTTGAAACCCAGAAAACTTCACTGTATCCTTTTTGGCATCAGCATACTCTAAAGCCTTTTCCTCTTTAGTTTTTTTAGCAGGAACCTTACCAACATCACCAAAAATATTTTGTGACAACCAAAATTGCAACGTTCCAAAAGCCATAAAAATACCGGCTAAACCAAAACCTAAATTCCAGCCCCAAGTTTCACCAATATAACCACAGAGTAATATTCCTAAAAAAGCTCCAGCATTAACACCCATATAGAAAACTGTAAAGGCACCATCTTTCTTTTCTGGAACATCTTTATACATTTCAGATATAATAGATGTCATGTT
>JBFIEB010000254.1:0-4098 GCA_041603555.1 Vicingaceae bacterium | reverse complement strand
TTGTTGGGCAAAACCCACAATGGGCAGTAGTGAATTCTTCAAGAAGAACCCTTTTAACGACTTGGGCATTAGTAGAAACAATTATTAAACTTAAGGAGGCTAGGATAAATATTTTACGTGGCATATTAATTAGGTTTGTTATAAAAGTAATGTAAAGGACTAAGGTAGTGATTTTTCAGTTCTAAATCTTAAAGAGAATTGTAAAAATTACAAGGAAAAGCATATTGAAAAAGAAATTCTTTCAAAGAAAATAGGGCTTATAGGAGTTTATTTATTTCAGCCCACTAAAAATATATTCATAAATTTCGCTATTGTTTTCTGTTTGTGGTTTAGCGAAACTTTGGGTTATATATTTTGGTTTTTGAATCATATCTCGCTCAATCATTTCATCAATGGTATTATAAAAATCTATCGAAGTTTTACCTACTAAAAGAGGGTTGAGGCTGTTATCACTTTCCCAAAATCTCAATATTTTTACAAATCCACTTAAATAAAGATAATCCTTGGTAAAACCCTTGCCTCTAAAAATTCTAGTAACAAGACTAAAAGCATCATTCTCATTAACAGAATGATTATAAACTAAAAAGTTAAAACATTCCATAAAATTAGCACCACTACACATCATATCCACCACTATTACTCTATGAGCTAATTTTTTTAATCTTTTAATGGATAGGTTTCCACTTAAGTATTCCGATAAAATTGCTAACCCTTCTTGAGTCATTGTGTTTAGAGGCAATCCTATATTAAATAGTTTTAATTTTTGATGATCAGAATTCATCGTAGTTACCATATGGACACCAATTTCATGCGCCACCAAAGCATTGATTTCCCCTCTGGTAAATTTTGCATCAGGTCTAAACTGAATTGTTTTTTTTGAATTTAATACCATTACTTGTGCAATAACTTTATTGCTCAATTCAATTTTACTTTCAAACCCATAATTCGTTAAGCCTTCTTTAAAAGCTTGAATTGCTTCTTCTGTTCCTAAGGAGGGGGACTTATTTGGTTCCCCCGCAATTGGAGGAAGGTGTAATATATACTGTGCATTTTGAAGGTCTTTTTTTGAAGGTCTACCAAAATACCGAAGAGAATTGTATAGAAATTTAGGTGTACCTAAGGAAGACAGCATATCAACTTTATCAAAATAACAATTAATGGTTGACTCATAAAGATGTCTAATAGTTATATCAGCGATGTCTTGAACCCTCAAATTGCTTAATTCTTGTTTAAGTTCGTAAGCATTTATTTTAATAGGACTGTATTTAAACTTAGGAGGTTCTGTGCATTTATTTTTTATAAATCTCTTTTGTTCTGCTGAATTATTAATTGGGTTAACATAAGCTAACAATTCAAAATTCTTTAATAAGCGATGTAAACCTCGATCAACAGAGAGAATATTTTTGTCAATTTTTGTATCTAATAATTTGGCCACTCCATTGTGCTTCCAGTTAGTCATATTTTGACTAAAAAAATTCGCAGTATTTAAAATAGCTTTTTTTAAATTTTGTTGTAGAAGTTTAATGATTTTTGGAAAATCTTCACCAGTAAGTTCATCACAGTATATTTTTTTTACTTCGGTAGCAAGAACCAAAGTTTTAGAAAAATTATTGGTAATGTATTCTAAATTATACCCCATACCTTTAAAAACATCGTTAATAGCTGTGCTATTCTCGATGTTTGGTAATTTAATTAATGAAAGTTCTGATTGCCAGTTTTTAACTATTGGGTTAAATTTTTTATTAATTTTTTTTGTTCCAATATTAAATAAGGGAACTGTTCTGTTCCAGCGTTGATAGTTATAAGAATGAAAATCATAGACTATACAACCATCAAATAGTTCTTCTAATTTTTTTATTAAAGCATGAGTTACTTTATAGTAATTCGCATGTTTTTGAACACTAATTTGTTTCTCTTTTAAGGTAATACCTTTCTTCCAAACTTTTTTCCCCCAAGCTTCTTCATGAACACAGTCTTCAGGTTTTCGATTAAGATCATATTCATAGCGAGAATCTTTACCTATTAATGTAATAGGCATTGAAGCAATAAATTCTCCAGTAAAAGGATCCTCTTCGTACCATCTATTATATTCATCTAATGCTATTTTTTCTTTAAGACTTGGACGTAAATTATTACCATCATGAATAGCAGTACAACAATAAGGGAGATATCGATTTATTTTTATTTGGAAAGAACCATCACTTGCAATGGCTTCGAAGATTTCTTGAGATTCAATTAATCGAATAATCTCATTTATTTCAAGTCGTTGCATTTGTAACTATATTTTCTGGTCTAAACTCACCCTTTAGTTTGTTCCGCTGTTCTACAACATCCTCTAAGTAATTTAATATTTTTTCTTGCAGTTTTGTATTATTTAATTTGTTGATGTCGGTTATGGTTCCAGGGCTTAGCACATTAACTTCAATCAGCTTTCCTCCAATTAAATCAAGCCCTGCATAATAAATTCCATCTCTTACTAGTTTAGCTCCGATTTTAGAACACAGCATTTTATCTGATTTTGTTAGTTTATATTTTTCAACTGTTCCTCCGGCAGAAATGTTTGATCTTGCGTCACCTTTAGCAGGTCTTCTTCGAAGTGCACCAATTGGTTTTCCGTTTAACATTAACACCCGAACGTCACCATCTTCAGCCCCTTCTACATAATCCTGAATAATTACATAACTTGATTTTCCATCTCCTTTATCAATATAAAACTCGAGTAAGGATTTGATGTTATGCATTGCTGATTTTTCAATAACAATTACTCCGCTTCCTCCATAACCATCTAAAGGTTTCATAATCATTTTATCATTTTCACTTTCTTCAATTATCCGCATTAGGTACTCTATATTTTTAGAAACATGAGTTCCTGGAATTAACTCTCGATTAGGGTCATGATAAGCAGCAGTATAAATTTTATTGCTAGCTTCCCTTAAACCTCTAATGGCATTGATAATAAAAGTTTCATCTTTAATAGAATCTAAAAAGTTTAGTACAATTGAATCTAGGGGGGGGTTATCCCTCATAAAAATCACATCAAAATTACTAAGAGGAATCATGCTAGTATTGAATTGAATTGAATTGTAAAATCCAGGCATACTATTAGTAAGTTTCTTAACAGGTAGAATGGTTTTACATAAACTTAACGTTATGCTATCTCTAATAGTGAGATTTTGTGGATGGGTAATAATGACTTCATAACCACGTTTTACACTTTCATGAATAATCCGAAGAGTAGAATCTTGTTTAGGGTCAACTCTTTCCCAGGGGTACATTATGAAACAGATTTTCATTGAGGGTTAATTTTAATAAAAAAAGGAATGATTACTATAAAAGCAAAGCAAAACTAACAAATACTATTTTGGAATTAACACAAAATGAACGAAATTCAATTACTAATTTGTTTGAAAAACAGAACCAAATTCTTTGAACCCTTTAAATTCAATAGCATAACCATTTGGGTCTTCAACAAAAAAGGAATGTTGTTCTCCAACTTCTCCTTCAAAAAAGATTTTTGGTGGGATTAAAAATGCAATTTTCTTTTCTATTAACTGTTCCTTTAATTTTTCCCAGTCAGGCAATATTAGAATAACGCCAAAATGATTAATGGGAATTCCTTCTTTACCAATTATAGGAGTTAGTTTTTTAAAATTAATATCTTGCTGAACTGTTATTTGATTCCAATTTAAATTAAAATCAGCCCAATTGGATGCTGATCTTCCAATTTTTGCATCTAAAACCTTGGTATAAAAGTCTATGGTTTCTTTAAGATTAATTACTGGAAAAGCTAAATGAAACATATCTAAATATTTAGTTGTCTTTATCCTCATTATTATTGTCATCATCACTCTCATTCTCATCTAGCTCAACTTCATCATCTAATCCTTCCACACCATCATCATTATCATCATCATCTTCCTCATTGTCATCATAAATTTTTTCATAATGTTGAGTTTTGATGTCAAATATAACAAGTGTTTCATCTTCTCCCTCAACTAAAACAACCCCTTTTCTACTGTCTTCACTTGAATTTACATTAATGACCTTTAGCTCAGATGAATCTAGTAAATCATTAATATAATCCTGCTCATCTTCAGG
>JBFIEB010000253.1:0-4138 GCA_041603555.1 Vicingaceae bacterium | reverse complement strand
TTATTATTTGCTCCTAAGGTTTTTAATATCCAAATGTCTTTTTTCTTGTCAAGAATTAACATGGTTAAGGAGCCTATAATATTAAACGATGCAATAACTAATATAAATGACAGGATTAAAAATGTAATCCATTTTTCAATTTTGTTCGTTTTAAATACGAGCTCATTCATTTCATAACGTGTTTGAACTTTGTATTTATTTCCAACTATTTGTTGCACTTTTGCTTTTATCTTATTCCAATCACTTCCTTTTTTTAATCCCAACTCCACTGCTGAAATTCTATTTTTATGTTTTAATAGTTTTTGTACAAACACTAAATCTGCTAAAACATATTTAGTATCAAAATCCGGGTTCACCGAGAAAATACCAGTGGCGTAAGCTATTTTTCTATTGAATTCCGAATCAGGGGTAAGGCTTTTTTTTGTGCCTCGCTTAGGAACAATTACACTAAGTTGATAAATGCTTTCTGAAATAAATAGCGCCAATTTATCTGCAATTCCCCAGCCTAAAACAAGGTTGTTTTTATTCTCCGCATCATTATCAATAATTCCTTCTATCAACAAAGAATCCAATCCACTCATTTTATAAAAATTGCTTTCTACTCCTTTAATGGTAGCAACTGTTTGCTTATCTTCATATTTAATTAGCGCCACCTCTTCTAAAGCCTCAGAATAATAAGCTATTTCTGATATTGATATTATTTTATACTTGGGAAATTCTTGGCTGTCAAAAGTTTTACCTTCAACAACTGTTATTTTTAAATCAGGGTCAAAAGAGGCATAAAGATCCTCAACTAATGTTTCTAAACCATTAAAAGCAGAAAGGACAATAATTAAGGCCATTGTTCCAACAGCAATTCCTAATACTGATACCCATGAAATAATATTAATGATGTTGTGTGACTTCTTAGAAATCAAATACCTTTTTGCTATGTATAATGGAAAGTTCAAAATTTTGGTGTTTGGTTGTTAGTGCCTAGTTGATGGAAAATTACTATTTGAGTTCTAAAAACCATCAACCATATACTAAAAACTATGTTATCCTTTTAACAATTCATCAATTTCTTCAGCATAGTCTAAAGAATCGTCTACATAAAAAGCAAGTTCTGGTGTTATTCTTAATTGGTTTTTTATTTTTTTACCTAATTCTCCTCTAACCATTTTAGCATGTGCTGAAATTAAATCAACACATTCTTTTGGTTCCATTTTACCAAAAACACTTAAATACACCTTTGCAAAGCTAAAATCTGGTGATACTCGAACAATAGTTATGGTAACCATAGTGCCTGGGAACCAATTAGCAGAATTGAATTGAAAAATGTTGCTAATCTCTTTTTGGAGTAATCGTGCCACCTTATTTTGTCTAATAGAACTCATAAAACAAAGGTATTAAATATTTAGATGTAGACATGTTTTTAACAGTTTAGCTGTTGAAAAGTTAATTAAAAAACTGCATTTAATTTTTTTACATTTACTCCTGATTTTGAAAAAACTAATCCCAATAGTATCGATAGTTTTTATAACTATTAATTGCCAAGCACAGTCTAATTTAGACTTTGAGCAGTGGGCTGTAAACTATAATGGTATTGATGAATCTAAGTATTGGTTAAACACATCAGATGCTAGTGAGTATGATGCTCCTATTACCATGTTTAAGGAAGTTGAAACCCCTGCTTCTGGTCTAGCTAGTATTAAATTAACCACTGCCTACTGGCAAGATGGTGCTGATTTTGAATTAGATACTCTGGTTGGTTCATTGGTACAACAAGCAGAATACAATAATAGACCATCTAGTTTTGAATTTTCTTATAAGGCTGCCCCGAAACTAAGTGATTACATTCTTGTTGGGATTCAATTGACAATGACCGTGAATGATTCTATAATAGTAGTTGGTGAAGGCTTTTTTACAACCAATGAAACGACAACGAATTGGGAAAACAAAAAAGTTGATATTGAATACTATTCGAGTTATGCTCCAGAGAATATAAACATTATTGCACTTTCTAGCGCAAATGCAGCCTTAAATGATGGCTCTAACGGCTATGCTAAAATTGGGTCAACACTATATTTAGATAATATAAGGTTAAACACACAAGAACAAAAGCTAAAATCAGAATACTACATTCATGTTTTTCCTAATCCAGCGAAGTCTTTTATTAATGTAGAAACCAATTCCCCAGAATCTCAACTTGTAGAAATTTATGACCTATCTGGTAAATTATTAATGAGTTCTTCTTTTAATCACCATTCAAAAATTGATATTTCCGTCCTTCCTTCAGGAACTTATATTTATCAGGTTTTGAGCATAATTTCTAAAGAAATAACTGCTTCTAATAAATTTAACGTAATTCGATAGTTCCTTTTTTTTGTAAGTAGTTGCTTTTTAATGAAATAGGGTGTAAATTCGTGTTTCACTTTTAAAAAAATAAACTTATGAAAAAAATATTACTTTCTTTTGTAATGCTTTCTAGCATTGGTATTTATAGCACTCAAGCTCAAATTACCCTTAATTCAAATCACATTGTTGGCATTGGAGACAATGTAGAACAAGCACGTGATACTATACCAACTGGGGTTTCCATTGGAAACGGTGGGGCCGCTCAAACATGGAACTTTTCTACAGTATTAGACGAAGATCAACTAGATACTTTAAAATTTAGAAATCCTGCTTCTGGCTATCCTGGATTCGCGAGTTTTCCTCTTTCAAATATGGTTTTAGAACAACCAGTACAAGACAGTATGTGGATGTACCTAACTAAAAATGCTGCCGGATTATTTGTGGATGGTGCAGCACAATACCAGCAGGGTAATTTAGTTATACTTCCTATTGTTACCACAATCATCACTTTCCCTTCTACTATGAATACAAATTTTGCTGGTTCATGGAATGGAACATTATTTGGATTTGATGTGTCAGCTATTCCTTTATTAGGACTTGATTCAATAAAAATTACTCGTCAAGCTGACTTAACAAGTAATATTGATGGATGGGGAACTGTTTCTACTCCATTTGCAAATCCAGGATTCCCAGCTTTAAGACAGATAGTTATAGAAGAAAACATTGATACGACTTGGGAAAAAAGTACAGCTACAGGAATTTGGTCTATCATTAGCCCTGCAACTTTAGCGGTCTTGGGTTCATTTGGCCTAACTGACATCGCTTATGATACAACTAGAACTGCTAGATGGTGGACGGATGATCCTTCATCTAAATTTCCTGTTGTAGAAATGGATTATGAAGCAAATGGAACCGTAAACAGTGTTGATTGGCAAAAATCTTCGCCAACTGTAGGTGTCACTGAACAAACTAATACTGTTTCTGGAGTTGTTCTATATCCTAATACAGCAGCAAGTGAAATCACAATTGAAACAAGTTTAACAGGTAATAATAGCATTGAAATATTAGATGTAACTGGTAAATTAATTTCGGAAAATAATTATGACACAAATAAAATAACGTTATCCATTTCAGATTTAAGTAATGGTATTTACTTCTATAACATTAATGATATTAAGGGAAATGTGCTTTATTCAAATAAGTTTATCGTAGCTAAATAAAAGAACCATTTCAAAAACAAAAAAGCCTAGACAAAATTGTCTAGGCTTTTTTAATGTCCATTTTTTTATCTTAATTGAGCTTTTAATTCTCCCTCTAATGATTTGATGATTTTAGACATCGTTTTATCCACTTGTTCATCTGTTAATGTTTTATGTTCATCTTGAAACTTAAAACTAACTCCGTAAGATTTTTTTCCTTCCCCTATTTTTTTTCCTACATATACATCAAACAAGTTGACTTCTTTTAAAAGGTTTTTATCCTGTTGGATAGCCAATGCAACAATCTCGTTGTAATTAACTTGACTATCTATTAGTAAAGCCAAATCTCTTCTCACAGTAGGGAATTTAGGCACCTCTTTATATTCAACAGCGTTTTTAGGGGCAAGCTTTAATAAGTTGTCTATATTAAATTCTGCATAGAAAACCTCATTATCGATACTGAATTGTTTTTGAAATTGTTCATTTATTTTACCAAACTGAGTCCAGGCAATATTATCAACATTATAATTCAATCCGTATTCTAATCCTTGAATATCTGATTCTTCCGTTTTTAAACTCAGTTTATCTAACCCAAATTTTTC
>JBFIEB010000252.1:0-4139 GCA_041603555.1 Vicingaceae bacterium | reverse complement strand
CAACCCCATGAAGATTAAAACTGTCTTGTAATCTTGACTCCCAATATTCTTGTGGATTAAATGCTGCCATCTATTTTTTTCTTAAATACTCTTTTAAACAAATCTACAAAATGTTCTTTGATGATATAAAATGAGTTAAATTCCTTTGTTTGAAAGATTAATTTGTACCCTTTAAAATAAACATTTAATCTTTTATGATATAATTGTTGGTAAAAAAAATTAACAAAATCTTTAGCCACAGTTTTCTCCAACTCTATAATATGCTTGTTTGTAGAACCAAATTGATCTACTAAATTTTTTCTAATCTGTTGCTTAGTATGAACAGCATTATTTAGTCGTTTTAATTCAGATAGAGAAGTCCATATCCCTTCAGAATGAACTCTATATGCAGAGAATTCAATATTATTCATAAATTTTGCAGCACCATAAAAACCTAAAAGATGCCAAATCACAGCATCGCCATTCGTAGCATCATCAAAATATTTTGGGAAATTAATGACATTTCTAAAAACTACTGTATGAGTTACAAGGGCTCCTCTACCCGAAATCAATTCATCTTTTGAAAAAGCACTATAATTATGTGATTTAGATTCTCTTACAACATTTTCATTTTCATCAATAAATTTACATCCATGATAACAAGCAACATAATTAGGGTTGTTTTCTAAAAACTCAACTTGCTTAGTCAGTTTTTCTGGGTCTATCCAATAATCATCTCCATCTAGTAAGGCTATATATTTTCCAGTTGCAGATTTAAACAATTCTCTACTGTTCAATTCTGCCCCAACATTTTTCTCAAAATAAATTGGATGAATTAAATTGGGAAATTTTTCTTGGTAAGATTTTATTATTTCTCTAGTCTTATCAGTAGAACAATCTTCACCAATTATATGACGAATTTTGAAAGAGGTTTTTTGATTAATGACACCCTCTATACATGAAGATATATACTTTTCATGATTATAAGTACATGTTAGAATATCGACTATTGGGTTTTCATCCATCTTAAATTATTCCTGAATTAATTTTGCTACACCAAAACCATATTTCCCAAAGTCATTCCCACAGTAGAATAAATAAATATCATTATTTATTTGAGAAACATGAGGGTAACATATCATTTCAGAATCCCAGCCTGACTTTGAAACATTTAAATTCACTTTCTCGTCATCCCTTGTCCAATTGATCAAATTATCCGACCATGCATATCCTAATCGGTAACCACGCTCTTTATTCCTAAAATCAACAGAATACCTAAAACTGAATATCATATGCCATTTGTTCTGATACCTAAAAACAGAAGGCGAAGCCTGAGCTTCATTTTTGACAACTTCTTTAATGATAGGCGCGCCATTTCTATCCCAACTTATTCCATCTTTTGATGTTGCATGCATAATTTGGTACATAGATTCTGGTTTATTTTCAGTTGGAATCCATTTAATTCCAGAGGTATACCAAAGATGATAAACACCGCCTATTTTAAAAATAGAAGAACAGCCGGCTTGTAAAAAAGGTTCTTCTGGAGTTGATCCAATTATTGAGCCTTTCCCATGCCTTTTAAAGGTCTTACCTTCATCCTGACTTTTAGCTAACCCAATTTCCCAATTATACGGTACTGAAACTTTTCTGGTCCAACCGACATAATACAAATAATAACTATCCTTCATTTTAATAACTGAACCAGCCATAACTCCAAATTCATCAAAATCGCCCAACCCACCATGATTTAAAATTGGAACTTTTGAAACATTTAGTATTTTAAATAAATTATCCTTTTCTAAATCTACATAACCCGCCAAACTTTTACTTTTACCATCTTCATCTTTTTTAGCTCTACAATTAATATAAACACGTACAAATTCACCCATATCAATAACGTAAGGATTCTGAGCTTGTTCTTGCATCCAATCTAGTTCTGAAGATTTAGTAAGATCTAGTATTTGGCCGAGTTTTTCCCAATTAAACATAATTATTTTTTTAATTCATTTTTGGCAGCTTCATTCACAATTTCATTTAGCCAATCGTGCATACTTACACCTTTTTTCTGTATTGCCTCATAAGCTTTTTTCTTCACTTCATCTGTAACTCCTTCTAAATTACCATAAAATCGAATCCAATGATTCCCACCTCTTTCACTAGGAATTGGAATGAAATAATCTGCTTCTGGAATACCATCACCAACTTCAAATTCCAATAAGAAAAAAGCACCCATCATAATCCATTCAACTTTTACATTTCTAGCTTCAACTGGAATGTCTTCATATGGGATTTTATATTTAAATAAAGGATTTGAATTCATCATTATTTTACCAAATTCTGTATCCCTTAACCATAACCCCATACTTTCATCTCCTACCAATATTTTACCTCCAGGCTTTACCACTCTGACCATTTCTCTTAAGCATTGGGCTGGGTCAGAAAAGGTGCTTAATCCACCAAAATGATGTGCTGCATCAAAATAATCATCTGGAAATGACAAATACATAGCACTAGCAATAGAAAAGTTTAAGTCTAATTTTTCTTCAAAGGGAGTTAATCTTTTCATTGCATTACTCATAAACGCCAATGACAGTTCTTGTAAATAAAATTCACTATCAGAACCAAGTCTTTTTGCAATGTGTTTAGCTCCTCTACCATCTCCACAACCTATTTCTAATACACGTGAATCCGTTTTTAAATTTAATCTATCAACAATATTTTCTCTAATTTCATTTTCATCAGCCTTAAAGGTTTGAAAAGGAATTGATGCAAATTTATCGTACTCTTTTGCTAATTTATCATATACCCCTCTTTCATGTTCATCCAATTCTGAAAGTTCTTTTGGCCATGTAAAATCAGGTATACCATTCGTTATTAAATATTCATTTCCATTTTCAGATACTAATATTCCAGTTACTACTTCATCACCGTTAATTTCCTCATTCCTAAGTGATAATTTTGAATTATCAAAAGGACATCTATAAAAATCTTTATTTTTTTTCTTCATTTTGTTTTATTATAAATAGACAAAAATGTATATGTTCTTATTTCAGTAAACCCGCATTTTTTTGCTGTATACAAAGATGGGGTATTATCTGTAAAACAATCCCAATTAGGATAGACATTTTTATTAATTGACATTTTAATATAATAGTTTGTTGCCACCCTAGCAAGTCCATTCCCTCTATATTTTTCCATAGTGTACACATCTATTTCTGACATTTCATTTGAAAAGCAAGCGCTATAACAAATACAAACTGGTTTACCATTACTGCATCTAATAACCACTCCATACCCATCACTCAAAAATGCTTCTTTAGATTCCCAAAATTTTGAATCAATTTTTAAACCAAATAAATCTAGCTCATTGATATTATTCTGATTTATTTCCTCTATAATATAATCTAAAGGTAAACTATTAATAAACTCTTTATTAATCGATTTTTCCATATACCTCAATTGTACTCTTTCTCTTATTCTTAAATTAAAATGTTCACCCCTACGAAAAGACTGAATAAAACTATCTTTCACATCATACATATGAATGTAAGCAGGTATTTCGTCAGATTTTAGTATGAAGTTGGCAAAATCCAAAACATCAAAATGATTTAAATTATTTATGATAAGTTGAGAAAAACCAGCTTTGTTAACTACAAAATAATTATCGAATTTATCTTTAAATACTAGTCCTTTTTGGGAATCATTTAAAACCGAATTAATGAATGGGAAATTTGATTTTATCAAATTCGTACTATACTTATAAATTCTTTTCACGAAAGGATTATTTTAAAAGTAGATTCATCTGCTTATTGGCCAATTCTAATAATTTAAAATCATATTTTGAAATATAATCAGCAACCTTTTTTCTATCCTCTTCACTAACATCTTGGTCCTTTGTCGATACATTTTTTATTTCAACATCCAATTCAGTAAACTTTTCTGGAAAATGTTTTTGTAAAATTGTCATTGCATCCTCCATTCTGTAAGTGTCAAAAAGTAATAATCTATTTGACTGAACTAATTTTTCAATAAAATCAAAACTGATTTCATTCTGTTCACCAGTAAAATTATAAAGGAAACCTTCATTGTAAAATTTATTTTGAATACGGTAATCAATATATTCTTTTAAATTCATTTTTGCAGCAGGAAAATTTCCACCT
>JBFIEB010000251.1:0-4153 GCA_041603555.1 Vicingaceae bacterium | reverse complement strand
TTTAATAGCGTAAAAATAAACTCCAGAATTTAAATTATCAACAGATAAATTTAACTGACCATTATTATTGGTTAATTCATGAGTACTAACAAGTTGACCTAAAACATCATACACATCAATTCTAGCATTATTTATTACTCCATTAATTGAATAATTAATGTTTAATTTATCAGTAGCTGGGTTAGGGTATGTACTAATTGATACATCATTACTTGAAATTTCTTCAACTGAAACACCCATAACTTTATATGTAACTACAGCTGAAGCAGTATCATTAGCATTTAAAGTATTACGAACAACAACTCTCCATGTAGCTTCATCGCCTGCCACCCAACCAAAGGAAAAAGGTGCAACTTTAAAAGTTATATCTGTGGCTCCTCCTGCTACAGTAGAACTTCCGCCTATTACTTGAAGTGTAGGTACGCCTCCACTAGCAATAAAACAGTTTGTTCCGTAACAAACTTGTAAATCTGTAACCAGCACATTGTTCATTTCTTGAACATCACATGTATAAGTAGCTGACGATCCAGTAAGGTTTTTAACGTGAAATTTTACATAGCTTAAGTCAGGTCCATTACCATAAATTGTGGTACTTGTTCCCCCTATGTTAACGTTTTGATCATCTTGTAACTCGAACGTTTGAGCAGCTATAGTTCCTGCTGATACAATGGATAATATAAATAGTAGTTTTTTTATCATAACAAATAAGTTTTAATTTTTATGTAACCAAATTTAATAATTAATTTCAAACAGATTACCCTTTTTGAGTTCTTAAACGAATAGCCTAATTTGTAGGATTCCAATAATATCTAGTATATCACTAAATTTATATCCCTTTTATAAATAACTTCGATGAACAGTTTGAATTAAACCTGTTAAAACTAAAAATTATATTATGAAAAATAAAAACCTACTCGAGTAGAGGAATTTATTTTTTCAAAAAATTAGATTTCCTCTTGGTGGTAAATAGGATTTCAATAGTAGTTTAAAAAAACTAAAATTTACAACTAAAATGTTCGTAGATTTATTCAAAATTTTAACAAACGTTTAAAAATAAAATAATCACAATCACTTAAATACTGAAAATCATGAAAAAATTTACTGCGTTACTTTTTAGCTTATGCTTTATAAGTACATTGTCTTTCGGACAATACTATTATCAAACAAATTCCAATCCAGGGCAAAACCCAGGAGGGTTAAACACGGACGATGAATATCCTAATGGAGGTGGACTCGGACCAGGTTGGACTGGAATTTTAGGGCCATCTGTAGCTTCGCCTACTTGGTCTGCTAATCAAACCATTCCTTTTTCATTTAACTTTAATGCGAGCCCTGTTACGCAATACAAAGTGTCTTCCACTGGTGTTTTAACTTTTACTACTAGTGCAGGTGCAGCTCCTGCAGCTAGTCCTGCAGCTTTACCTTCTGCCAGTATTCCAGATGCATCTGTTTGTGTTTGGGGAATTACTTGTCCAGGTGCTAATGATGAAGTTGTAACTAAAACTTTTGGTACAGCACCAAATCGTCAGCACTGGGTATTCTTTACTTCTATGTCATTAAATGGAGGTTGGTCTTATTGGTCAATTGTATTAGAAGAAGGTTCTGATAATATTTATGTTGTTGATCAGAGACATAGTGGTACTTCTGGTGGTGTAACAGTTGGTGTTCAAATAAACGGAACTACAGCAGTCGATGTTACGGGTTCACCAAACGTTTCTCCTAATGCAGGTACTGATCCAACTCCAGCGGATAATATGTATTACACATTTATTCAAGGTACTCAAGCTGCATGGGATGTTGAATTAACATCATTAACAAACTTACCTTATGCTGCTGCTGGTAACTTAAACATTACTGGTGTACTAACTAACTTAGGTTCTTCTACAATTACTGCATTAAACATCGATTACAATGTGGGGGCAGGACCTCAAACTGATGTTTTATCGGCACTTAATATTACTAGTGGTAATACTTACAACTTTAGCCACTCTATACCTTTAAACGTTGTTGGAGGAAGTAATTATACTGTAAATGTTGATGTAACATTAGCAGGTGATGTAAACGTATCTAATAATTCTGGGAACACTGGTATTGGAGGATTGACTCAGATACCTGTTAAAACTGTAGTAGGTGAAGAAAAAACAGGAACATGGTGCGGATGGTGTCCAAGAGGTATGGTTGGGTTAGCTAATATGGAAGCTCAAAACGACTTTATTGGTATTGCTGTTCACAATAATGACCCTATGGCAATAACAAATTATGATAACGGTACAGCAACTATTCCAGGATTCTCTGGTTACCCATTTGGTGGTGTTGACCGTGTAAATGGTGGTAACCCTGCTGCTGCTAATTTCCTTGCTATGCACAATGCTAGAAAAACAGCATTAGTTCCTTGTGATGTAAAAAACATTGTTGCTACATATAACACAACTACTAATCAAATTTCAGTTTCTGCTGATTCTGAATGGTACGGTAACATTGATGGAAGTTATAGAATGAGTTGTGTCATAGTTGAAGATGACGTTTTAGGAACTCCAGCCTCATGGTGGCAGGTAAATTATTATGCTGGTGGAGGAAATGGAGCGATGCAATTCCCTAATGGAATGAATAACAATTATAATTTTGGTGCCAACCCAGGTAATGACCCAGTTAACCCTTCCTTATTTTTAGGATATGATCATACAGCAAGATCTTTATCAAATAATAGCTACACAGGTGATGCAGGAAGTTTACCTGCTACAACTGTACCGTTAGGTATTCATCCTTGGACTTTTGCAAATGTATCTACAAATGTGGTTAATAATCTTAGTAAAGCTCATGCCGTTGTTATGGTTATTAATACAGCTACAAATGAGATTTTGAATGCTGCAGAAACTCCACTTGTACAAGGAAATGTATCTACAAGAGAATATGATGCTAACGCGTTTAATTTAAATGTATACCCAAATCCTACAAATGAAGTTTCAACAGTATCTTTCAATTTACCTGAAGCTACTTCAGTTACAATGGAAGTATTCAACGCTATGGGAAGCCAAGTTTTCTCTAGTGGTGCTGAAACCATGAATGCTGGAACTCAAACATTAAGTTTTGATGGTACAAAATTACCAAGTGGTATTTATTTTGTAAACCTTACAATTGGTGAACAAGTAATAACTAAAAAAATATCATTACTTAAATAATTAATTAGTACATAAAGAATCAGTAGTGTGGCATTATTATTGTCAAATCACTACTGATTCTTTTTTTAAACACATTTATAAAATGAAAAAATTAGTCTTGTTATCGGTATTAACTTTCTCAAGTTTCGTTTTGTTTTCCCAAGATGATAAAAGAACTGTTCCTTCTGCCAATGTAAAGGACGTAAATAATGAGGGGAATTTTAACACTTCAGAATTCAATAATGGTGGTAAACCAATGATTATTAATTTTTGGGCGACATGGTGTAGTCCATGTAAAAGAGAATTAAATAACATAGCCGATGTATATGGGGATTGGGTAGAAGAAACTGGAGTAAAACTAATTGCTATCTCTATTGATGATGCTCGTAATGCCGGTAAGGTTGCGCCTTATGTTAATGGTAAAAGTTGGGATTATGAAGTTTATATCGATTCTAATCAAGATTTTAAAAGAGCTTTAAACGTTAATAATGTACCTCATACTTTCTTAGTTGATGGCGCTGGTCAAATTGTATGGCAGCACAACTCTTATGTTGAAGGTGATGAAGACAAACTATACGAAGCTGTAAAGAAATTAGCTACTGGAGAAGAAATAGATCACAAGTAATAAGATTTCAATAATATTTAGATTAAGCCCGAATTATTTATATATTCGGGCTTATTTTTATTCTGTAAATTAAAATTCCTTTTGATAAATATGGGTTTAATAAGATTAACATTAGTAACACTATTTTTCTCGACATTTTGGGTTGTTAATGCTCAATCGGTAGATGAAATCCTCAATAGAGGTGAGATTCATGGTAATTTTCAATTAGATATGCAATACTATCAAGAGGACACCTTAATAGGAGCTGCTGAAGTTCCAGAAGATGTACTCATGAACGGTTTTGCGAATTTTATCTATACTAACGGTAAATTTTCAGCCGGATTTAGGTATGAAAGCTACTTGAATACTATGCTAGGTTTCCCAACTGGAT
>JBFIEB010000250.1:0-4176 GCA_041603555.1 Vicingaceae bacterium | reverse complement strand
TGGTAAATGGGAAGGTCACTACATCCTGTTGCGAAAAAAGAATGATGAAAAGATTGCGAAGTTGTTTAATATGACCAATGATGAGGTAAGGAAAAAAATGATTTCCATTAATAAAAAACTATTAGAAGAAAGAGCTAAAAGAATTAGACCAGGACTTGATGATAAAACGTTAACTTCATGGAACGCATTGATGTTAAAAGGGTACGTTGATGCATATACTGTTTTTGGTGAAGAGAAATTTTTAAAAGCAGCACTTAAAAATTCCAACTTCTTAGTTAAAAATCAACTGAGGAAAGATGGTGGATTAAATCATAATTACAAAAACGGAGTAAGTAATTTAGATGGGTATTTAGAAGATTATTCCTTTACCATAGAAGCATTTATTGCGCTTTATCAAGCTACGTTTGATGAAAAATGGTTAACCCATTCTAAACAATTAATGGATTACGCTATAGCCAATTTTTATGATATGGAAACAGGATTCTTTTTCTTCACTTCTAAAAACGCAAAAGGTTTAATAGCTAGAAAAATGGAACTTTCAGATAATGTGATTCCTGCTTCCAATTCGAGTATTGCAAAAGGATTGTTCCTACTTGGAGAATTGTATTACAATAAAGATTATACCGATAAATCGAAGCAAATGCTCAAGAATATTGAAGCACAAGTTTCACAGTATATTTCTGGTTATTCTAATTGGGGAATTCTAATGCTCAACAATGTAAAACCATTTTATGAAGTAGCCATTTCTGGTAAAAAAGCGCATGAAAAACGTAAAGAATTAAATGCGAATTACCTCCCTAATAAATTAATTGTTGGGAGTATTAAAGAAAGTAATTTACCTTTGCTCGAAATGAAGCAAGTCAACGGAAAGACCATGATATACGTATGTTACAATAAAGCATGTCAAAAGCCTGTTGAAGAAGTGGCGGAAGCTTTAATACAGATTAAATAATTGTTTTGAAAAAGATAGTATTGTTTCTAGTCGTTTTTAATGTAGTTGTAGTTTTTGCACAACAACAAAACTTGCCTTTAAATAGAGAATTTAATTTATTGAATCAAAAGGTATTTAACCAAGATTCTAATACAATTCATACTTCATTTTTACCAATTAACCAATCATTTATAAAAACTGACATTCAAAGGCCAGAAGGAGATGAAAATTTTTTAATTAATATAAGTAAGGAAGAAAAAAGAGAGCGTTCTTGGGTTATTCGAAAAATGTTTTTTGAAAACTTTTTAATTGTTGATACAGGTAATTTCTATTTGACCATTGATCCCCTTTTAAATATTGAAATGGGCAAAGACTCGAAAGACACATCAGGTACAACACTATATAAAAATACAAGAGGAATAATTGTAAGAGGAAATGTTGGTGAGAAATTTTCTTTTGAAACTTCACTTTATGAAAACCAAATGGTACTACCCAACTATCAAGCTGATTATGTAAATTCAACTGGGGTAGTTCCAGGGCAAGGTAGAGTAAAACGCTTTAAAGGAAATGGTTTTGATTTTTCTTCTTCTTCAGCAGTTGTCACCTACAGTCCTAGCAAAACATTTAATTTTCAATTGGGAACAAGCAAACACTTTGTAGGAGATGGTTATCGTTCTCTGCTATTGTCAGACGCATCATTCAATTACCCTTTTATCAAGATCATTAACACCTTTGGGAAGCAAGATCAATTTCAATACACTAAATTAAATGCGATTTTGTCTTCAGTAACCAGAAGAGAAAAAGGTTCTACTGCGGAAGCATTATTTGTGCGTAAATCAATGTCAACACATTATTTAAGTTGGTTGGCAACAAAATGGTTAAACGTTGGATTATTTGAAAGTACCTTGTGGCATACTGAAGATTCATCAGGCACAAAACCTTACCAATTTCAGCAGTTGAATCCTATTATAGGAATTAATGCTTTGACAACAGTTACTGATGAAGTCAATCATTCGAATGTAGGTCTCAATTTAAAATTTAAACTACCTCATGACATGATAGTTTATGGGCAAGTAGTAATGGACGGAAATCAGTATGAAAAAATGAAGGGCTACCAATTTGGTGCACGCATTTCAAAAATTAAAGGCCTCACCATTCAAGGAGAATACAATATGGTAGATAATCCCTATGCAACAACATTTAATCAAAATTTAGAGGTATTTACTAATTACGGAGAATCGCTTGCACACCCATTGGGAAGTAATTTTACTGAGTTTGTTGGAATCATCAATTATAAATACAAAAGAGTTTTTTTGCAGGCAAAATTAATTATGCGTAATGCTATTGATGAAACTGTTCAAATAGGTTATGCAACAACAATTCCTGGAAGCGAAACTAATTCAATGATAACCCAGTTTCATTTAGGGTACATAATTAATCCAAAAAACAACATGTCGATTTTTGCTGGTATTACTGAAAGGTCTTGGGGTTCAGAATTAGAAACCTCCTTTGTTTATTTTGGTTTTAGAACAAATCTTAGAAATTTATATTACGATTTTTAAATGCAAGAATTAATTCTTCCCATATTAACCTCTTTTATAATTGTGTTGCTTTCAACACCTTCCTTCATTAAGATTGCTCATATGAAGCATCTGTTTGACGACCCTTCTGATGAAAGAAAGATTCATACTCGAAAAGTTCCATTGATGGGTGGAATGATGATTTTTGCAGGAACATTATTTTCTTTCTTATTATGGTTGCCAATAAATGAAATGGGGGTAATAAAATACTTAGTCCCTTCATTACTAATTATGTTTTTTGTAGGAATGAAAGATGACATAATTGGAACAGCTCCTGTTAAAAAATTAGCTGCACATATTATTGTTGCCTTTATTATGGTATTTATGGCAGAAGTTAAATTAACTAGCCTGCATGGATTGTTTAACGTTAGAGAAATTCCTGAATGGGCAGGTATTATGTTAACCGTATTTACATATATCGTTGTCATTAATGCATTTAATTTAATAGATGGCGTTGATGGTTTAGCTGCTGGAGTTGGATTAATTGCTTCTTCAGTTTTCGGTATTTGGTTTTATTATGCTGGTGATTGGACTTATGCAGTATTATCATTTTCGCTGGCTGGTGGTCTTTTAGGATTTTTAAGATTCAACTTTAATCCTGCTAAAATATTTATGGGAGATTCTGGCTCTTTAACCATTGGCTTTTTGATTGCTGTAATGGCCATAGAATTGGTTGAGTACGAAGCACAAGATTTACCTCAGGTAATTAATAATATATCTAAACCAATATTATCGATGTCTATTTTGGTATACCCATTAATAGATACGATAAGAGTATTTACTTTGAGGGCGGTAAAAGGAGTTTCTCCATTTACAGCAGACAGAAATCACATTCATCACCGATTAATGGATTTAGGATTATCTCAGAGACAAACTGTAATTATCATTTACCTGTTTAATTTATTAATAATTGGCGCATGTGTTTTTGCGCAGCGTTTTGATCCGAGCTATTCATTTATTGTTATAATGGCTAGCGTTATACTTATTATTCAAATTCCATTTATTATCAAGCCTAAAAAAAGTGTATAAAAAGTTATCTATCATATTATTCTTTTTAATTCTAAGTGTTGCCACTAAGGCTCAGAATTTTAACATTAGTAATGAACGCACATATTCATGGTTGTATAATCAACATGTAGATACTTTAGAAAATTTCCATACCAGTATGCGCCCTTTTTCACAAAATGAAATTAAAGATTATGATACTTTAATGAGGTCGTTTAATGTAAAAACAAGATCCAAATTTTTAGGTGACCTAATGAATGTAGACACTAATGATGATAACAAAAGTTTTATTTCCATAGAGCCATTAATCAATGCTGGTTTTACTCTTTATAAAAATGACATGAACCTACCAAATTTAATTGAAGCCTCTGCCGGTCTTAGAATTCAAAGTAAAATTGGAAAGAAATGGAGCACACAAATCATGTTCTTAGGCGATTTTTCAGATTATCCTTCTCACATTAGTCGGTTGGCTTCAACAAAAAACATTACTCCTGGATATGGTTATGTAGATCCCAATTCTGGCAATTCTTTTTTTGGAAGAGGAAATGTAACTTTTACAGCAGATAAACATTTTACTTTTCAATTGGGTTATGGCACCAATTTTATTGGTGATGGCTATCGTTCATTATTCCTTTCAGACAATACATACAGTTATCCTTA
>JBFIEB010000249.1:0-4201 GCA_041603555.1 Vicingaceae bacterium | reverse complement strand
CCTGCGGAAAATTTCTTGATGATTATTTTTGAAAGTAAAAAAGCTACAATTGGAAAAACTACAGATACTAAGTCGACCGTTAAGGATGACCCATCAGAAATACATGCCTTAGAACAAGAATTAGATTCTACCAAAGAATACCTACGATCTACCATTGAAGAATTAGAGGTTTCTAATGAAGAATTGAAATCCACTAACGAAGAACTTCAATCATCTAATGAAGAACTACAAAGCACTAATGAGGAGTTGGAAACCTCTAAGGAAGAGTTACAATCTGTAAATGAGGAAATGGTAACTGTAAACACCGAACTACAAGGTAAAATAGATGAGCTCGCTAATGCTTATAATGACATGAACAACCTGTTAGCCAGTACAGAAATAGGAACCATCTTTTTAGATCATGACTTAAATATTAGACGTTTTACACCTGCTACAAAAAAAATAATTAATCTCATAGAGACTGATATAGGAAGACCTGTAAACCACTTAAAATCTAATCTTTTATACGAAGATCTTACCAATGATTCGCAAAAAGTATTGGATGATCTAGTCCCTCTTAAAAAAGTAGTAAAAAGTACGGGTAATCTTTGGTATCAAATAAAAATCGCACCCTATCGAACAGCTGATAATAAGATAGATGGTGTAGTATTAACTTTTGTAGATATAACAGATGAACGGGAAACGCTTGTTGAACTAAATAAGAGTCAAATTCAATTTAAAGAATTGATGAAGAATACAAAAACAATCATTTTTGAGCAAGATAAAAAACTTCGATATACTAAAGTTTTTAATTCTGATGGTAATAATGATAATAATAACGTAATTGGAAAAACGGATAAACAGTTACTTCCGAATAAAGCTGAAGCAGAAATATTAGAAAACATTAAGAAAAAAGTAATGCGAACTAAAAAATTAATAAGGGAAGAAGTAACCACTACGATAAATAAAAAACCAATGCATTATGATTTAGTAGTTCATCCGCTACTCGATAATGAGGATAATGTTCTTGGAGTTGCATGTACCTCAACTGATATTACTGAATTGAGAATTGCCAAAAATAAACTAAAGAAAACCAAAGCTAATTAATGGATACTGGTGAGATAAATAAAGATACCCTTATAAGGCTAGAAACCTCTAAAAAAGTATCCCAAGGTGAAATTAGCACTTTGATACACGAACTTCATGTGCATCAAATAGAATTGGAAGCACAGAATGAAGAATTAAGGAATATGCAGCACCGATTAGAAGAAGTGCGTGATCAATACACTGACCTCTTTGACTTTGCTCCCATAAGTTATTTTATTATGGATGAGAAAGGAGTTATTCTTAACTTAAACCTTACTGGATGTAATTTGCTTGGAATAAATCGTAGCCGCATTAAAGGCAAGCCATTTTCAATCTATATTACCGATGGATCTAAAAAATTCTTTGCTCATATAAAAAAAGTGTTTAAAACAAGAAAGCTTGAATCCTGTGAGCTATTTTTAAAACATAAAAATGGCAATAGCTTTAATGTGTTGATTGAAAGTATAGCTGAAAAAAATGAAAACGGTAAGATTACTTGCTGTCGCTCAGTAGTTAGAGACCTTACAGGAGAGAAAAAAGCCTTGGAGTTGCAGAGACTAAATGCAGCGTTAAAAAAGGAAAAAGAAAAAGCGGAGCAATACCTCCAATTATCAGGGGTATTTTTTATTGCGCTGGATATGGCTGGAAATATAAGTATGATCAATAAAGCGGGTTGTAAAATATTAGGATGCAGCAATTATAATAACAAAGGTGAATCGGATCTTTTAGGCATAAATTTTTTCGATCAATTTATCATAAAAAGTGAGCAAAAAGAAAGAAAAGCATATTTCAACAAATTAATAAAAGACCCTGAATCACAGCCTACTCAAACTCAAAATACCATTGTAACAACAAATGGTGAAGAACGGATGATTTCTTGGAACAATACTGTACTTAAAGATAGTGAAGGAATTGTTTCAGGCGTATTAAGTTCTGGTGAAGATATAACAGAAAAAAGACTAGCAGAATTAGCCGTAATTGAAAGTGAAAAAATGTTTAGAACGCTTTTTGAAACGGCATCAGAATCTATTCTCTTATTTAACGATGAGGGAAAAGTGGTGGCTGCAAATAATATTGCTTCAAAGGTATTCGGATATGATAATAAAGAATTTATTGATAAAAATTTGGAAGAATTTATACCATCACGTTTTGCTAAAAATCATTCAAAACATCACAAGGCTTACTTAAAAAATCCTGAATCTCGAACTATGGGAGGTGGAGGCGATATATTTGCCTTAAAAAAAGATGGAGAAGAATTTCCGGTAGAGATTAGCTTAAGTAATATTAAAAATAACAATGAGTCGCTTACCATGGCTTTGATTACAGATATTACCAAACAAAAAGCTGCAAAAGAGAAGTTAGAAAAATTGAACCTTGAATTAGAACAGAAGGTTGAAGAACGAACTCTTGAACTAAAAGATAGTCAGCGGATTTATAAAATGATTGCACAGAATTTCCCTAATGGTTATATTTCTGTATTGGATAAAGAATTCAATTATGTATTTGTTGATGGGATGGATATTTCCAAAAGAGGGGGTAAACCAGAAGAGTTTTTAGGAACTAATTTTATACAGCGACTTACTCGTAATCATAAAGAAGATGTTACAACAAAATTAACGCAGGTTTTTAAGGGTAAAGATAAATCATTTGAGTTAAGAATGGATGGTAAAGAATACTTGGTAAACGCTGTTGGTCTGAGTGATGATAAAAACCGGATTAACCAAATATTATTAGTTACCCAAAACATTGGTAGATTAAAAAAAGCCGAACATGAGATTAAAAAATCATTGGAACAGGAACAAAATTTAAATGAATTAAAAACACGTTTTGTGTCTATGGCTTCACATGAATTTAGAACACCTTTAACTGCCATTATGAATTCTATTACCTTACTTTCAAAATACGTTGGCACTAGAGATAAGGAAGCTAAGCAATTAAGACATGTTTCTCGCATTAAAACATCCATTCATCAACTTACATCTATTTTAAATGATTTTCTGTCATTGGATAAGCTTGAAACCGGCATGATAGAAATACATCCTTCACCATTTAACATTCTTGAATTCTCGTTGGTGTTAGTAGATAATATAAGGGGTGCTGCCAAAAAGGGTCAAGTTATTCTTTATGAACATACAGGAGAATTAGATGTAATTATGGATAAACAATTATTAAAAAACATTTTGAACAACCTGCTCTCTAATGCCGTTAAATACTCACCAGAAAATGGTGAAATAAAACTTGAAACAAATTTAGATGGCGAAAATTTAACTGCCTATATTAGAGACAATGGGATAGGGATACCACTAGATGAACAGGACAAAATTTTTGACCGATTTTTTAGAACCCGAGATGCTATTAATGTTCAGGGAACAGGGCTTGGTTTAAATATCGTTAAAAAATATGTTGAAATGGCTAAAGGAGATATTACTGTTAAAAGTGAGTACCATAAAGGAACAGAATTTAAGATAACATTGCCCTTAAGCGAGGGGGGGGTATAGAAATTTAATTAAAAATAATCATTCAGCTAAAGGCTAGATGTTAAAAAAATAAAAGTGTGAAAAAAATAGTATTAATAGAGGACGATCGGTTTATAAGAGATAGCACAGCAGAAATTCTTAACCTAGCTGATTATCAAGTATTTCCAGCAAAAAATGGTAAAAGAGGTGTTGAGTTAACAAAGGCTAACAAACCTGACCTGGTTATATGTGATATCATGATGCCCGATTTGGATGGTTATGGAGTATTAAACATCTTAAGTAAAAACCCCGAAACCACTAATATTCCTTTTATCTTTCTTACCGCAAAATCTGAAATAAGTGATATGCGAAAAGGCATGAACCTTGGTGCTGATGACTACATCACAAAACCCTTTGATGAGACTGAATTGCTTGAAGCCATTGAGGTAAGGTTAAAAAGAAGTGAAAGCATGAAAAAGGCTTTTAGTGCTGATATTATTGGATTAAATGATTTTATGGATGAGGCTAAAGGTCTTGATGATTTAAGAAACCTTTCATCCAACAGAAAAATAAAGAAATTCCGAAAAAAAGAGGCCATCTATCGTGAAGATGATTATGCTAATTACATGTATTTTATTGTAAAAGGTAAGGTTAAATGTGTTAAAACAGATTTTTATGGT
>JBFIEB010000248.1:0-4209 GCA_041603555.1 Vicingaceae bacterium | reverse complement strand
CGTTCTCCGCAATATCTGTTAGCTTTTTATCAATTGTTTTTTCTTCGTTTAATGTTTCATGCAATGAATTAGCAACATCTTCATGTCCAAGTTGTCTTGCATATGAAGTTAAAGCTCCTAAACTGGCAATTTTATCGTGATTTAACCTCTGAATTGAGTTTATTATTGCCGCATCTCGTACTTCTGGATCTTTACTTCGGCTTATCATCTTTTTTGTATGCTTAATTGCTGCTTCGCAACTCTCATTTTTCTCGCCTTCAGGACTTACATTCATTTTATTTAAAGCTTGTTGAATTCTGGTTTTTTGATTTTTAGCCATATTCAATTGGTTGTCTAAAACCTGTTTTAATCCCTGATTTTTTGTATGCTTTTTAATATTTGGTAATTCATTTATTTCTTGCTTTGAAGCGTCATAAATTTCCCTTCCCTTTACTATAAACAAATCTTTAAGGTTTTCAATTTTTTTACTCATCATTAATATATTTAGTTAAACATAAATTAGATGTAAAAATAAGTTGACAAGAAAATAAACTCAATGATTTTATTAGTTAAAAGCGGTGATATATGTTCTTATTACAACTTTTATTGAGGATAAAAACATTGTTTGATTAATAATTGATTAGTTAATAAGAAAAATAAAAATCTTCGTTTTTTTCTGGTTTTATTGGAATTTCCTTAGGGATTTTTGGTATTGGATCTTCTCGAGGAATAACAGTAGGTGGAGGATCTAACGGTACGGTTGTTGGTTTATCCCGTTGAGGAACAATTGAAGGTTTCTTGGGAACTATGGTTGGTTTTTCTGGTTTTGGTGACATTTTTATCTTGTATAAAATCCGATTATCTTATTCTCCGCTATAATATGATCCTTCATGGCTTTTCTAACCGTTAATCTTGTTGAATTCTGGTGAAGATTAAGAACAGTATCTAAAGCAAATACTTTAAAAAAATACCGATGAATACTAGATGCAGGGCATGGGCCTTCATAATGATGTTGTTGAAATGAATTAACGCCTTGAATACCAGGAATACTGTTTTCTAATATGTCCTTTTGAGGAGGTATATTCCAAACAGTCCAATAATCCCATATACCGATTGGTGCATCGGGATCATAAATGAAAAGAACTAGGCTTTTTGTGCCATCCGGAATATCTTCAATTTTTAAAGGTGGATTAATGTTTTCTCCATCAGAGGTATACTTCTCTGGAATCATTTCGTAATGACAGAAAGCAGAACTAGTAATTGTTAATGGAGGTGCAATAGTTAATTGTTCCATGTTTTCTTTTTTAGTTAAATTTTAGTTGCTTTAACTACAATAAAAGCTCCTTCTCCGTATCCTTCCTTGAGCTCTTCTACTTCATTAATCTCATCTATATCCTTAAATATAGTTTGGACGAATACGGGGTTTTTAAATTTGGTTTCTTTTAATAAGGCAATTATATCATCTGTCGAATAAAAACGGGCATATTTGTAAAAATCGCTTTTATGTCTTTTTTCTTCATACTTTTTTCCAAGAGAACTATTCTTGTCAATAAACCCGATAATTATTGAACCATCCTTTTTTAAAACTCTATATGCTTCCATTAGTGCTTGATATACACTATCCAGATGGCAAATGGTGACGAATAATACAAAATCAAAATGAAGATCTTTGTAGGGGAGGTGTTCTGCAGTACCTTCCATTACTTCGACACCTTTTTTAGCAGCAATTTCTCTCATTTTTTTTGAAGGTTCTATTCCTTCTTTAATACCTAGTCGAGCAGCGTATTTTGCTGTACCTAGTCCAACTTCAATACCCAAAATATTTTCAGGCAATTGCTCCATTTGACTTTTAATGGCTAATAACTCTGATTCATATACAGCACTATACTTATCGAACCAAGCTTCATATTCTGTTATATGGTCTTCAAAAGGTTTGATTTGTAACATATTTTAAATTTAAAGTGGGGTAGATATGGCGTGCGAAAAGTGCCTGGCCTTTTGTTTGTTTAATTGGCGTTTAATACCATTAATGGCTTTATTTGCAGCTAAAACGAATGTTTCATCCTGCCCTTTTGTAAAAAATTCAACCTCTTTTGCAGTAATTAATAATTCTACAATTTTATCTTGGTCTCGGTTATTTTTCTCTATCTTGAGATAAAAGGTGGCTACTTTAAGCCAGTTGTAATTGTTGCCAATTTCGTATAATTTTTCTTTGAGAAATTCTTGAATATGTTTATCCACTTCACAATGAATACATTTAATATTTACTTTCATAGTATCTTTTTAGAAGAAGAAACAAAATAAGTGTACTTTCAATATCTATTGAATGACTTGTTGCACCTAAAAGGCATGACTTTAGTCATCGCTCTTTTTCTTTTTTTTCTGTTTTTTGAAATACCCTCTTAATAAAAAACTGTGTTTAAGAGCTTCCATGTTCTCATTAAATGCTTTTGTTCCTTTTTGGATATTTTCTAAACTCATCTCCAGATTTTTGGCAAGTGTCGAATCTGAGATTGCGCTACCAACCGCACTCTGTCCGTTTTGGAGATTGTTTATTATTCCATTAATTTCTGAAGTAATTTCCTTTGTATTGCTACTTGTTGATTTCAGTTCTTCTATCAGTTCTTCTACATTTTTAGCAAAAATGGTATCCATCAATAAAGCCCCTACAGTTCCTTCACCGAGATTAATGTCATTAACATTTTTTTCAATTGACGCTAAAATATCAGTAGTTTTTTTACTTGATTCTTTTAAGTTGACAAGTGTCTCATCAATGTTTTGAGCTAAAGATGTATCTTTAAGTAATCTACCTATAGTTCCTTTTCCAGCTTGGAGTTCTTTTGTAATATCAACAAGATTGTAAGTTATCATTGCTACGTTCGAGTTGGTCTGTTCCAGTCTCCTTAACATCTCATCAGTATCAAGTTCTGAAAGCGTTAGTAGAGTATCATTTTCGTTAACAACTTCCGACAGTGTACTTTTTGGGCTAATGTTAATTAGTCTATTCCCCATAAGACCATCAGTACCAATAGTAGAAACGGCATCTTTTTTTATGAATTCTATTATATCTTCTTCTATGATCATAGTAACTAATATAGAAGTGTCGTTAATGATTTTGATGTTTTTTACTGTTCCAACATCTATTCCCAAAAACCTTACATTGTTTCCATGCTGCAGACCGTTTATATTTTTAAAAATAGCCCTAATTTTAATCGTTGAACCAAAGAGATTTTGTTTGTCACCAATGGAGTACATAGCCACTACAAGAAATATAGTTCCTAAAATTACAAACAGCCCTAGTTTTATTTTTTGAAATATTTCTTTTTCCATATTATTCGAAAAATTCTTTTACTCGTTTGTCGGATGAATTTACAAGTTCATTATAAGTTCCTTCAGTATAATTAATTCCATCCATCAATAATATTATCCGTTCAGCTACCAATTTTATACATGATAAATCGTGCGAAATAATTATCGAGGATGTATTGTATTTTTCACTTACATCATTCATGAGATTGCCAATTTCTCTGCTTGTAATTGGATCTAATCCCGTAGTGGGTTCATCATATAAAATGATGTTAGGCTTGAGAATTAATGTTCTGGCAACACCAATTCGTTTACGCATCCCCCCCGAAAGTTCTGACGGCATAAGATTTTCTGTTTCAGGTAATCCAACATTCTCAAGTGCTTCTTTTATCATTTGATCAACTTCTGTTTTTGTTTTCGAAATCCGTAGTCTACGTAAAGGAAACTCGAGGTTTTCTCTCACTGTTAATGAATCATATAGAGCGTTGCTTTGAAATAGAAAACCTATTTTAGTTCTAATCTGATCCAACTCTTTGTGGTTGAGATCTTTAATACTCTTTCCAAATACTAGCAGTTGACCTGAATCTTGTTTTATTAAACCAACAATACATTTTATCAAAATAGATTTTCCACTCCCTGATTTTCCCAGTACTGCAATACTTTCACCTTCATAAAGTCTAAGATTAAATCCTTTTAATACATGATTATTCCCAAATGATTTTTTAAGATCTGTAATTTCAATAACTGGTATTGTTTTGCTTGTAAGATCATTCATACTTTTATTACTATGAATTGCTTTATTTATGTGTGTATCATAAGTCATAAAAAAGATCAGTTATTTGAACAGCAATTAAATCTAGAATAAATACAAGAAGAGAAGCAACTACCACGGCTGAGTTGGCTGATCTTCCAACACCTTCGGTT
>JBFIEB010000247.1:0-4210 GCA_041603555.1 Vicingaceae bacterium | reverse complement strand
GGATGAATCTGTGGTTGAAATTGCAACAGATAAGGTTGATTCTGAAGTACCCTCTACTGCAGCAGGTGTATTAATTAAAAAATTATTTAATGAAGGTGATGTTGTTCAAGTTGGACAAGCAATCGCAATTATAGGTGAAGATGGAGAAGCTACAAATGATACTCCGTTAAATACGCCTGAAATAGAAATTGAAGCTGTAAAGGAAGAAATTGCAATCCCTATCATCGAAGAGCAAAAAGTAGAAGCTCCAATTGCAACTAAAAGCAATGCGACTACTGCTCCTGTTGTTTCCGAGAAAATTGGAAAAACTTCTGATACCGGTAAATTTTACTCTCCTTTAGTTAGAAGTATCGCTCAAAAAGAAGGGGTATCTTTAAATGAACTTGAAGCTATTAATGGTTCAGGAAAAGGAGGTAGAGTAACTAAAAAAGACATTCTAAACTTCTTACCAAATAGAACACAGCAAGCAGCAACATCAATCCCTAATTCATCAAATGGTGCTGCAAAAACTCAAATAAAACCTGCTATTGTACCATCTATGGGTGGAGATGAGATTATTGAAATGGATAGAATGAGAAAACTCATCGCTGACCATATGGTAATGTCTAAACAAACTTCTCCTCACGTAACATCATACGTGGAGGCTGATATGACCAACATTGTTAACTGGAGAAACAGGATTAAAAATGAATTTTTAACAAAAGAAAACGAAAAAATTACTTTTACTCCTATCTTTATTGAAGCCATTGTCAAAGCGATTAAAGATTTCCCAATGATTAATGTTTCAGTTGATGGGGATAATATTATTAAACGTAAAGATATTAACATAGGAATGGCGACCGCTTTACCTAGCGGAAATTTAATTGTTCCAGTGATAAAAAATGCTGACCAATTAAATTTAGTGGGTTTAACAAAAGCGGTAAATGATCTAGCGAATAGAGCTAGAAATGGCCAACTTAATCCAGACGATATTGCTGGAGGAACTTATACCGTTACTAATGTTGGCTCTTTTGGAAACATAATGGGAACACCAATAATCAATCAGCCACAGGTTGCAATAATGGCTGTAGGCGCAATACAAAAGAAACCTGCTGTAGTAGAAACTCCAACAGGAGATGCCATAGCCATTCGCCACAAGATGTTTTTATCACATGCTTACGACCATAGAGTTGTAGATGGTGCACTTGGAGGAATGTTCGTTAAGAAAGTGGCCGATTATCTTGAAGAATTTGACGTTAATCGAGAAATTTAATGGATTGATAGGATTTATTGTTAACATTTATAATTTGATATAAGTAGTAAATAAAATATATTTGCAATTGAATAAATATGAGAGAATTTTATTGATGAAAAAAATAACCCTAATAATCACTTTTAGTATTGCTCTTCTTAGTGTTAATGCACAAGAAAAATTTAATCAAAAATTTCTTGAGGCAAACACATTGATTGAAGAAAATCAGTACAATGTTGCTCTTCCTATATGGCTTGAATTACAAGCTGAACAACCTGATAACTTTAACGTAAATTATAAAGTTGGTTTGTGCTATATTTATTCAGCTAATGATAAAAATAAGGCCCTAACTTATTTAGTTAAAGCAGTTCAAAATACAACCAAGAATTATGATCCTTTTTCTTCATCTGAAAAAAAATCTCCTATAGAATCCTATTTTTATTTGGCTAGAGCCTACCACATTAATTACGAATTGGATAACGCTATGCTAAACTATAATTCTTTCAAAGAAAAAATTTCTAGCAAACATTACCTGTTTAATGAAGTTGATCACCATATAGAACAATGTAAATACGCCAAAATTGCTGTAGCAAATCCGGTTAATATTAAAATAGAGAATTTGGGGGAGCTAATCAATTCAACTGAAGATGATTATAGCCCAGTAGTATCTGTAGATGAATCTTCCTTATACTTTACTTCTAAAAGAATTAGAAAAGATAGTTCTAATTACTACATAAAAGATATTGACAATGGAGAACATTATGAGGATATCTATGTTAGCCACAATTATGATGGTGTATGGAGTGAGCCTGAACTGTTAGGAATAAATACCGAAGGACACGAGGCAACTGTAAATATATCAACTGATGGGCAAACACTGTTTATTTATAAGGATGATAATGGAGATGGAAATATCTATATCAGTAACCTAGAAGATGGAGAATGGTCGACACCTTATAAATTAGGTTCTGATATAAATCTTGAATCGTATGAAACTCATGCCCATATTTCTCCTGACGGAAATTTCTTGTACTTTGTGAGTGATAGAAAAAAAGGGCATGGTGGACAGGATATTTATGTATGTAATAGGCTACCTAATGGTGAATGGGCAAAAGCTCAAAACCTTAGTGACGTAATTAATACGCCATATGATGAAGATGGTGTATTTATTCATCCTGACGGTAAAACCATGTACTTTAGCTCTAAAGGGCATACTAGCATAGGTGGGTTTGATGTTTTTTATTCCATTAAAGATGATCTTGGTAATTGGTCAAAACCTGTTAATATGGGTTATCCGGTAAATTCTACTGACGATGATGTGTTTTTCGTAACATCTGCTGATGGAAAAAGAGGCTATTATTCTTCATTTCAAGAAAAAGGATTTGGTAAGCATGATATTTATAGAATATCCTTAGAAGATGCAGACGCCAAGCCTCTTACTCTTTTAACAGGTATTATGAGAGTTATTGGTCAAGACCTTCCAAGTGACGCATTAATTGTTGTAACGGATAATGAAACAGGAGATTTGGTTGGAAAATATGTTCCCAGGAAAAAAGATGGAAAATTTAGTATTATTCTCACACCGGGTAACGACTATCATATAGTTTATTCGGCTTTAACTTTTAAGCAAGAAGAAGATTTATACATTCCACCAATTTCTGCTTACCAAGAAATTAATAGGGGAATTGATTTAGACAATGTTATTTTTGGTGATCCAGGAGACACGACAGTAATAGCCAACAATAACAACACAAATAACAACACAAATAATAACAACAATAATTCGAATAATAATGCTAACAACGACACTGAATTAAATAAATTGAAAGCTGAAGTTGCTGACCTTAAGAATCAATTGGCTAATAACAACAATAATTCAAATAATAATATTACTAACAATAATGCTGAGTTAAATAAATTGAAAGCTGAAATTGCTGACCTTAAAAAACAGTTGGCAGATAACAGCAACAATAGCTCAAACAACAACAATTCTAACAACGATGTTGAGTTAAAAAAACTAAAAACTAGTGTTTCTTCTCTAAATACTGAAATTGCTAACCTTAAGAATCAGTTAAAAGAGTGTAAAGACAAAAATACTAATGTAAATAATGTTAACACTAATTACATACCAAGTGGTAATGTTTTTGCGTCTTATCAGGAGTATTTTAACTATAATGTTGAAAGCATAAATACTTCGAGTGACAAATATAAAGACATGATCAATAAGGCCGCAGCTAAATCAAAATCTGGGAAAATTACCATAGATATTGAGTCTAGTGCCTCTCATGTTCCAACTAAAACATATGGGACTAACAAAAATTTAGCAAATAAGAGAGCTCAAGACGCTAAAGAAAAAGTTTTGAAATCGTTAATAGCTAAGGGTGTTAAAAAAGCAGATGTTGTTTTTAACAATGTAAATTCGAACGTAAGTGGTCCAAGATATAATAGTGATTTTAATAACAAAAGCGTATACGAAAAGTACCAATACGTAATTATCAAAGTAAGATAAATAGTCTTTTATAAATATCATGCTTACTAAAAACTTCTGCAAGAATTTTCACTTAAAATCATTTTATATATTACTATGCGTAATATTTCTAGCTAATAATTGCTATTCTCAAAAAAAACCTAGTAAAGAGGAGAAAAAACTTTACAAGAAAGCCAAAAACCAGCTTGCTCAGGAGCAATTTAAAAAAGCTCAAGTCAATTATCTCAAATTAATAGAAATTAACCCAACAGATGAAATTTACCATTTTGAAGGTGCTTTAAGTTATTACTTTGCAGATTTTGAAAGAGCAAAATCTATTCCTCTTTTCGAAGCAGCTCTTAAAAATTCTAAAGAAGATACTATCCCAGAGCTTTTTTATTATTTAGCAAGAGCGTACCATCTTAATGGTCAATATAAAAAATCTAAGGAAGCTTTCAACAAATTCAAACCTTTTATTAGCTTGAATAGTAATGCAGGGCAGGAGTTAATGC
>JBFIEB010000246.1:0-4221 GCA_041603555.1 Vicingaceae bacterium | reverse complement strand
TTGATATTCAATACGTATATAATGGAGGACCCCCAGTTATAGAAAATGTTTCGGCCATTAACCTTGTGTCTTTAGCTAACTATAACCATACATTTGCTACTCCGGTTACTTTAGTAGCAGGAAGCCAAACACTAACAGTTACTATTTCAAATGTAAATGGTGCTGGTCCTGATGCAAACCCTGCGGATGATGTTAAATCAATTACTGTAACTCCGGCAAATTCTGCTCTTGGAAAAGTAGTGTTTGGTGAAGAAGCAACAGGAACATGGTGTGGTTGGTGCCCTAGAGGTTCGGTTTTTATGGATTATATGGAAGCTACTTATTCATCAGCCTGGGCTGGTGTAGCAGTTCATAATAACGACCCTATGACTGACCCTACTTATGATGCAGGTCTAAATACATTTATATCAGGATATCCAGCTTTAGTTGTTGACAGAACACCTGCAATAGATCCACAAGCTGTTGAGCAATCTTTTTTAACACGAGTAGTTATTCCTCCAACAGCTTTTATAACTAACGGAGCGACTTATAATTCTTCTACTGGAGTTTTAGAAGTTTCTGTTACTACTGATTGGCAAGTTGCTGCTGCTGGTAACTGGAGATTAGGTTGTGTAATAACAGAAGATGGCGTAACTGGAACATCAGGAGCATACGCTCAAGTTAATTATTATGCTGGTGGTGGTAATGGAGTAATGGGAGGTTATGAATTACTTCCAGATCCAGTTCCTGCTTCTCAAATGGTTTATGATCACGTAGCAAGAGCTATTGCCCCTTCTTTTGATGGGGGTGCTACGTTTCCTGCAAGCATGCCAAGTGGATCAACATATACAGAATGTTTCACTTTTAATATAAACCCAGCTTGGGATGACACTAAAATTCACATTATTAGTTTTTTACGTGCTCCTTCAGGGTTGGTTGATAATGCAGGCAAAGAAACAATTGCTTCTGCAGTTGTAAATGGTCTAGCAACTTGTGGAGTTGGTGTTACTGAAGCGACTAATCTTGAAAATAATTTTAAATTATTTCCTAACCCAACAAATGGAGTTACTTATATTGATATAATTGATGCAAATAACAGCAATGTTAATGTTACAATTATGGATATGAGTGGTAAAATTGTTGGACAAAGAGATTATGATGTGAATGGTACAATGCAATTACCAATTGCAACTAATCATTTAGATAAAGGAATTTACATAGTAACTCTTACTAATGGAGATTCAATTCAACAACAAAAGTTGATTGTTCAATAAATCAAATTTATTTTTGATAAAAAGCCCCGAATTAATTCGGGGCTTTTTTATGTTATGTAAGCTATAAGACATTATTGGTCGGGCTATTTTTATACTATTGTTTAATAAAAACTAAAAGATGATGAAAAAATCAGGATTAATGACTATAATAATGTTGCTTACAATTCAGTTTTTTTCACAACAAAGAATTGATGGGAACTTTCCTTTTCAAACAGACCCTGCCAAAAAGTATTCGTTATACATCCCTTCATCATACAACGCTACAGCACCAAATAAATTAATGCTTGGACTACATCCGTTTAATACTTCACGATGGAATGGAATTTCTTGGTGCGATACTCTTATCAATTTTGCTGAAATCAATAATTTAATTTTAGTTTGCCCAGATGGGGGGTTGGATGGTAAAATTGATGACCCAATAGATACAGCTTTTACAACTGCACTTTTAGATTCTGTTAAAACATGGTATAATATAAATATTAATAAAACCTATATTATGGGGTTTTCTTGGGGTGGTAAAACCACCTACACTTATGGGTTAAATAGGCCTAATGTTTTTAATGGATATTTACCCATTGGGGCAGCAATAAGCGGAACGTCTGAAGTAACAGTTCCTTTACAATTAAATGGTTCAAACAAGGCTGTATATATAATTCATGGAGGCTTAGACTCTCCAAATTCTCGCTTTTACCCCATCCGAGATTCATTGATTTCCAAAGGAGCTATTGTAAACACTAATTTAATGGCAGGAATAGGTCATACTATTGATTTCCCTAATCGTGACTTTATTCTTTCGACAGGTTATCAGTGGATAGATTCTGTTAACTGTTATCAATTATCTGTATCTACAAAACCTAATGATTCTCCCAAACTTGAAAATCGAATTTTTCCAAACCCAATTAAGCAAGGAAATCCAATTAACATAGAGCTTACTTTAAAAAATAATTTTGAAAACGCATCAGTCTCTATATTTGATGTCTATGGAAAAAGGGTAAAAAATAAAAATGTAATATTAAGGAATGGCATCAATCAATTAAATATAACCTCTTTACCTAAAGGGATATATATTTTTTCTATAAAACTTAATCATTATAACACGCAGATTAATAAAAAAATAATTATAAAATAATGTCATATATTAATACTATAGAGCATAATGTAGCTGAAGGAAGGTTAAAAGAAATTTACGATGACATTGTTTTAAAAAGAGGAAAGATTGCAGAGGTTCATAAAATACAAAGTTTAAATCCTGAATCTATTGTAAATCACATGGATTTATATATGACTATTATGTACGGAAAATCTCCTTTAAAGAGAGTGTTGCGAGAGATGATAGGAGTAGTCGTATCAAAAGCTAATAATTGTGAGTATTGCCAACAACACCATGCAGCAGCTGTAAATTATTACTGGAAAGATGATGTTAAAATAAACCACTTTAAGACAGATTATAGCACAATTGCTCTTTCTAAAATCGAACAGTTATTGTGTGATTATGCCTGGCAATTAACTAAGGATCCAGGGAAAGAAACTGAAAATCATTTTTTTGAACCTTTGCGGAAAGAAGGGTTGGATGATAGGGCAATTTTAGATGCGACACTTGTAATAGCTTATTTCAATTTTGTAAATAGAATAATATTAGCATTAGGGGTTAAAATTGAGGAAAATGTTGGGGGCTATAATTATTAAAAAGCTATTCTCTATTTTTCGAATCAACCATTATCGTTACTGGTCCATCATTGATTAATTGAACTTTCATATTTGCCCCAAATTCACCCGTTTGGATTTTTTTACCTAACTCTTTTTGTAGTTGAGCAACAAATTTTTTATAAATGGGAATTGCTATTTCTGGTTTTGCAGCTTTAATAAATGATGGGCGATTTCCTTTTTTAATGCTTGCATGTAAAGTAAATTGACTCACAACTATTATATCTCCATCAATATCTTTCACAGAAAGGTTTATTGATTCATTGTCATCATTAAAAATTCGTAATCGAGCTATTTTACTACAAAGCCATTCTATATCTTCATTAGAATCTAATTCTTCAATTCCTAATAATATCATTAATCCATTATCGATTTTGCTTTTAACGATATTATTTATAATAACAGAAGCTTTGCTTACTCTTTGAATAACGACCCTCATAATTAATAACCTAATCCTCTGTAATTTTCATCCTCGTCATCCTCATACATTCCTAAATAATTCAAATACCTAAATTCCGTAATCTCATTATTAGCAACGGCCTCTTTAATAGCACATTTTGGCTCATTAATATGGAGACAATTATTAAACTGACAGCTATCTAATCTTTCACGCATTTCCAAAAAGTAATGAGAGAGCTCCTCCTTTTTGAACTCAATTAATCCGAAAGCTTTTATACCAGGAGTGTCAATAATAAATCCGCCAAAAGTAAGCTCAAACATTTCAGCAAATGTTGTGGTGTGTTTTCCCGCTTTGTGAATTTCAGAAATTGAACTTGTTTTTAAATCTAAACTAGGCTCAATTGTATTTAATAAAGTGGTTTTCCCAACACCAGAATGCCCAGAAATCATGGAAATTTTATCTTTCATAACCTCAACAACACTATTTAAATTAGTTTTTTGAGTTGCTGAAACTTCTAGGCATTTGTACCCTATTTTTTCATACGAATTTTTCAAGAAAGCAAGTTCTTCTTTTTCTTCACTAGAATAGATGTCTATTTTATTAAAGACAATAATAGTTGGTATATGATAGGCTTCCGCAGAGACCAAAAATCGATCGATAAAAGCGGTGTATGTTTTTGGGTGAGAAATGGTAACTACTAATATAGCCTGATCAACATTAGCAGCAAGAATATGTGCTTTTTTTGAAAGATTAATCGATTTTCGAATAATGTAATTTTTACGTTTTTCTATTTCGTTAATTACAGCCGTTCCATCATCTTCTTTTTCTAGTTTAACATTGTCTCCAACGGCAATAGGATTGGTC
>JBFIEB010000245.1:0-4228 GCA_041603555.1 Vicingaceae bacterium | reverse complement strand
TGTTGCAATAGATGATAAATAAAAACGAAATAGTTGATCTTTTTAAGAATTTCAATAAGCTAAATGTATTAGTTATTGGGGATGTAATGATAGATTCATATTACTATGGAGATGTGAATCGTATTTCTCCAGAGGCACCAGTGCCTATTGTTTCTGTAGACAGGAAGGATAGTCGTTTAGGTGGTGCAGCAAACGTAGCTTTAAATATAAAAGCTTTAGGTGCGAATCCAATACTATGCGCTGTAATTGGGAATGATAATGCTGCAGATAAGTTTAATTCATTGTTGAAAAATGAAAAGTTAAAAACTGAAGGGATAGTAAAAAGTGAAGAACGAATTACTACAGTTAAAACTAGAATAATTGGAAATAAGCACCAGGTTATTCGAGTAGATTCTGAAGATGACACTCCCCTATCAAAAAATGAAAATACAAAACTGACTAAAGCTATTATTTCATTAATTAATACTGAAAAAATTGATGTTATTATTTTTCAGGATTATGACAAAGGTGTTATCACTAAGGGGTTGATTAAAGAAATCGTTACTCTGTGTAATACTAAAAAAATACCTACAGCTATTGATCCGAAAAAAAGAAATTTTACCAATTATCAAAATGCAACATTATTTAAACCAAACCTTAAAGAACTAAAAGAAGGTTTAAATATTGATATAGACCCTTCAAAATCTAAAGATGTAGAGGAGGCTATTAACAAGTTATATACTGCCCAAAACAACAAGATAAACTTCATCACCTTATCAGAGCACGGTGTTTTTATAAAAGATGAAAACAGTAAAAAGAAAATTCCTGCTCATATAAGAAGCATAGCTGATGTCTCAGGAGCAGGAGATACTGTAATTAGTGTTGCAGCACTTTGCTTAGCATTAAACCAACCGATTACTATGATTGCAGAGATAGCAAACCTTGCTGGTGGACTAGTCTGTGAAAGCGTTGGTGTTGTACCGATTGATAAAGATCAATTATTATCAGAGGCAATAGCAAATCTAATATAATCTTTAATGACTGTAATTCCTTACAAAGAAAATACTGGAAGTAAGAAAGAACAAGTTGCTACAATGTTTAATAACATCTCTAAGAAGTATGATTTTTTAAATCATTTTTTATCTCTTGGAATAGACATTATATGGAGAAAGAAAGCCATTCGCTTATTAAAAGATTTACAACCTAAAGATATTCTAGATATTGCAACAGGAACGGGAGACTTTGCTATTGCTGCGTTAAAGTTAAACCCAAACAAGGTAACAGGGATTGATATTTCTGAAGGGATGTTAACTGTTGGAAGAAAAAAAATTAAAGAGAAAGGATTAGAAAATCGGATTGAATTAAAATTAGGTGATTCTGAAAATTTAGAATTTGAGGATAATAGTTTTGATGCATACACAGTCGGTTTTGGTGTTAGAAATTTTGAGAATTTAAAGAAAGGGTTAACAGAAATGCTGAGGGTTTTAAAACCAAACGGAACTGCTATTATTTTAGAATTTTCTAAACCAAAAGCTTTCCCTATCAAACAAATCTATAATTTCTATTTTAATAAAATGCTCCCTGGCATCGGCAAAATAGTATCGAAAGACAATCGTGCTTATACTTATTTACCAGAATCAGTTGATGCTTTTCCGGATGGTGAAAAATTTAAAGAAATACTAACTAATATTGGATATAAAAATCTTGAATCTAAAACACTAATGTTTGGGATTGCTTCTATTTATAAAGCAAGCAAATAAAACTAAATTTTAGTCGTTAATAGACTTGAAAAAAGTAATGTATAAAAACAGAATACTCATATTGTTAATCTTTACCTTGCTTTTTGCAAGTGTTTATGGGCAAAGAGAAACGACAAAGAACTTACCTAAGTTCGATCATCGTTTTATGCATTTTGGTTTTCTATTAGGACTCAATTCAGCCGATTTTGTTTTACAACGTTTTCCACCTGGATCTCCAGGAACTGACAGCTTATTTGTACTGGAACCACAAGCTGCTAAAGGATTTAATTTAGGAATTATTTCTTCCATGCATTTTGGCGATTACTTTAGTTTGCGTTTTACACCAAATCTAGCGTTTTCCTCTAGGAGTATTAAATATAGGTTTCAATATTATGATGGGGCAAAAGAATATACCAAAGATATTGAATCTACCCTCATCAATTTTCCGTTAAACATTAAATACAAATCAGTTCGAGTAAATAATTTTAGTGCTTACATAATTTTTGGAGCAGCTTATACCCTTGATTTGGCCTCAAATTCTAAAACCGAAAACATATCACAAAATCTAAATGATATTATCGTAAAAATAAAACGGGATGATTTTGTAGGGCAAATTGGCTTTGGAACGGACTTCTATTTAGAGTACTTTAAATTCGGAATAGAGCTAAAAATGTCATACGGCATTAAAGATATATTGGAGCATGACAACACCCCACTATCTAACCCTATAGATAAATTGAGATCTAAAATGTTTTTGCTATCATTTACTTTTGAAGGATAGTATATGGAAACAATACAAATCTCTGTACTTCCTGAGCAAGCCGTTGATGATGGTTTTCTAAATCGAAAAATTGCTCAAGAACTTAATTCGAAAGAATTTCAATATAAAATTACCAATCGCTCTATAGATGCACGAAGAAAACCTGTTACCATTAATCTACAATTGGAGGTTTACCTTGAAGGAGAATCTTTACCTACAAGTATTCCTGCCAAAAAATATCAAGATGTAAGTTCTGCTCAACCTGTAATTATTGTAGGTTTCGGTCCTGCAGGCATGTTTGCTGCTTTAAAACTCATTGAAAATGGAATTAAACCTATTGTTATAGAGCGAGGTAAAGATGTTAGAAGCCGGAGAAGAGATTTGGCTGCTATAAATAAGGAGCAAATCGTCAACCCGGAATCTAACTATTGTTTTGGTGAGGGAGGCGCGGGAACTTACTCTGATGGAAAGCTTTATACCCGTTCTAAAAAGCGCGGTGATGTGAATGAAATATTGGCTATTTTAGTGCAACACGGAGCACCTGAAGACATTTTGGTTGATGCTCATCCTCACATTGGAACAAATAAGTTACCCAACGTAGTAACTGCCATTAGAGAAACCATTTTACAACATGGTGGAGAAATCCACTTCGATGCCAAGCTTATTGATATTATTATCAGTAACAACCAAGTTGAAGGAGTTGTTACACAGAATAGCGATAAAATTGAATCAAAACATGTAATATTAGCGACCGGACATTCGGCCAGAGATATTTTTTATTTATTAAACAATAAAGGAATAGCCATTGAAAGTAAACCATTTGCCTTAGGTGTAAGAGTAGAGCATCCTCAAGCACTAATTGATTCGATACAGTACCATTGTGACAAAAGAAGTGAGTTTCTCCCCCCTGCTTCGTATAAACTAATACAACAAGTAAAACAGCGAGGTGTCTTTTCTTTTTGCATGTGCCCTGGAGGTATTATTGCTCCTTGTGCAACTGCTCCCGGAGAAATTGTAACCAATGGTTGGTCTCCTTCTAAACGAAATAACCCTTATGCCAATTCTGGTGTGGTGGTTACTGTAGAGGAAGAGGATTTAGCACCTTACAGAGAACATGGTGCATTGGCAGGATTAGAATTCCAAAAAACAGTGGAGCAAAGCGCCTTTAGTGCTGCCGGCAACAAAGGTGAAATAGGACAATTTGCTCCTGCACAACGGTTGATTGATTTTGTAAAAGGGGTAGCATCAGCTGATTTACCTGATTGTTCTTATACTCCCGGAATTGTATGTGCACCTTTGCACAAAATATTACCTAAAGCAATTGTGACCCGCTTGCAAGAAGGGTTTACCCATTTTGGTAATAAGATGAGAGGTTATCTAACCAATGATGCTGTTATTGTAGCCGTGGAGAGCCGAACTTCTTCTCCGGTAAAAATACCACGAGATAAAAAAACACTACAACACCCAGGAATAAAAGGCTTGTATCCTTGTGGAGAAGGTGCCGGTTATGCCGGTGGTATTGTTTCTGCCGCTATTGATGGACAGAAGTGTGCAGAGGCTGTACTAGTGTTAAAATCTAATATTTGAGTATTAGCTAATTCGCTTTTTCGAAATATGACTCTGCTGTGGGCAAGTAATCTTGTATTCTCTTTATACGTGTATCATGGCTTGGGTGAGTACTTAAAAATTCAGGTACAGAACCTCCGCCTCCAGCACTTTTCATTCTTTCCCAAAATGGTATAGCCTCTTT
>JBFIEB010000244.1:0-4258 GCA_041603555.1 Vicingaceae bacterium | reverse complement strand
TTACTGCCGGCCAGGTTACATTTGATGGAGTCTGTAATCAAACTACTAAGGTCAATTCTCCTATTGTAAATTATTACGATGTTGAGTTTACAGGAACTGGTATTAAATCGTTAGATAATTCTAATTTAAATATCTATAATCAATTGGCTTTAAATTTACCTGGAACCACAGGTAATTATGTTGATGCAGGAACAGATACAATAAAAATATTTAATAATATAAGTGCAGGAACAATTACTAGAACAGGAGGTCATGTAGTTGGTAATTTAAGTCGTGCAATAACTTCTAATGGTGGGACATATAATTTTTATGTGGGTAGTGATAATTCTGATACAGAAACATATTACGAACCTATTTTTGTTACACCACAAAACCTAACAGGGGCGTCTGCAATAATTGCGAACTTTAATGATGCTAACCCAAATCCAGGTATAGTTTCTCCATATATCACTTTTGGATTAGATACAATTCAAGATGTTGAAGATGAAGGTTATTGGCATCTCTCTACTAACAATCCTGTTATTGGAGGAACTTATGAAGCTTCTGTAAGTCCAGATATTAATTTTTGGACATTTACACAGGTATGGGGTGCGGGTTATTACACTTTACTAAAACAGTCAGCAGTAACTATTCCTTGGGATTATACTATTGGTGGTGTAAGAGTGGATGATTCGACTACAACGAATTTTTCAGATTTTTCGAATTATGCATTGGCTTTTGCGAATAACAACCCTTTACCTTTACCTGTTGAGTTATTAGATTATAAAGGGTATTGCGAAGATGGTAGAGCTATATTGTCATGGGTAACGGCTTCAGAAATAAATTCAGCTGAGTATATAATTGAAAAATCTATAGATGGGGTAGAGTTTACATACTTGGCAAGTATCCCAGCATCAGGTAATTCAAATCTGATCCGTCATTATAATTTTGAGGATATAAATAATATAACTAGTTCAGCTTATTACCGTTTGAAACAAAAAGATTTTGATGGAGAAGTAACAATTCTTAGTACTCTTTTTTTAAAATGCCAAGCAATTTCTGCTCCTTTTGAATTTATAATTTATCCTAATCCAACAACTGGAATACTTAACACTAATATTTTTAGTATACAAACAGGAGAATTAGATTTTACTATTTATGATTTAACTGGAAATATAATTTTTAATGATATTATTAATCTTGAAAACAAAGGAGTAAATATACATTCATTTGATTTATCTTATTTAACCAACGGTGTGTATATAATAAATGCTCGTCATGAAAACAGTTTCAAAAACATTAGGTTAGTTATTACAAGATAAAGTTAATTGCAATTTTAGCGAAGTATAAACTTGCCAGAAATAATATTATTAACATCTGTTTAAAAATAACTTGGTGTTTTTAAAAGTTGGTGAACTAAAAATATTGTATTCAGTTTACATCGGTTATCTTTGTCGCAATTATGGAAAAGTTGTTGATTATAGATTTTGGTTCGCAGTATACTCAACTTATTGCTAGACGAGTTAGAGAATTAAATGTTTATTGCGAAATACATCCTTTTAATAATATGCCAGAAATAAGCCAAAATTATAAAGGCGTTATTTTGTCTGGAAGTCCGTATTCTGTTAGAGAGGAAGGTGCACCAAAGCCTAACTTGTCTGAAATAAGAAATAAGATACCTCTTTTAGGCGTATGTTATGGTGCTCAATATTTAGCTCAATCTTCAGGTGGGGAAGTATTACCATCTAAAATTAGAGAATATGGCAGAGCAAATTTATCATATGTAAATAAGAATCATATCCTTACCAATGGGATGTCGGATAATTCTCAAGTATGGATGAGCCATGGAGACACGATAAAAACTGCTCCAAATAATGTGGAAATTATAGCAAGTACAGCTGATGTTGAAGTTGCAGGATTCCACTTTAATGATGAAGAAACCTATGGAATTCAATTTCATCCAGAAGTATACCATTCGTCAGAAGGTATAATTTTACTAAAGAACTTTATAGTAGATATATGTGGTTTTTCTCAAGATTGGACCCCGGATTCTTTTGTAGAATCTACTGTAAAAGAATTAAAAGAAAAATTGCAGAATGACAAAGTAGTTTTGGGGCTTTCTGGAGGGGTTGATTCAACTGTTGCGGCAACATTGCTACACAAAGCTATCGGTAAAAACTTGTATTGCATTTTTGTAGATAATGGATTATTGAGAAAGGGTGAATTTACTAGTGTCCTTGATCAATATGAACACATGGGATTAAATGTTAAAGGTGTTGACGCTAAAGATAAATTTTATTCTGCATTAGAAGGAATCTCTGAACCAGAAGCTAAACGTAAAGCCATAGGAAAAACATTTATCGATGTTTTTGATGAAGAGGCACATTTAATTTCTGATGTAAAATGGTTGGCTCAAGGAACAATTTATCCTGATGTTATTGAATCCGTTTCTGTAAATGGAGGGGCATCACAAACTATAAAATCACACCATAATGTTGGTGGATTGCCTGATTATATGAAATTAAAAATGGTTGAACCATTAAAGCTATTGTTTAAGGATGAAGTAAGAAGAGTTGGAAAAACTATGGGTTTAAAAGAAGAATTATTAGGGAGACATCCATTTCCTGGACCTGGTTTAGCAATTCGGATTTTAGGAGATATAACTCCCGAAAAGGTACAAATTTTGCAGGAGGTTGATGATATTTTTATAAATGGGCTAAAAGCAGCTAATTTATATGATGGAGTTTGGCAAGCAGGAGCAATGTTGTTACCAGTACAATCGGTAGGAGTAATGGGAGATGAAAGAACATATGAAAAAGCGGTAGTTTTAAGAGCTGTGGAGTCTACAGATGGAATGACCGCTGATTGGTGCCATTTGCCCTATGAATTTTTAGCAAAAATTTCTAACGAAGTTATCAATAGAGTAAAGGGGGTAAATAGAGTGGTATATGATATTAGTTCAAAACCGCCAGCAACAATAGAATGGGAATAAGTTGAAAAAAAGAATATTACATAATCTGTTTATTTTAGTAGTAATTATAGTTACAGCTCAGGTTTCTTTTGCTCAAACTGATTCACTAGAAATACATCAAATAAAAGGTAAAGAATATTATATCCATGTTGTACAAAAAGGGGAGTCTTTATATTTTATTCATAAAAAATATGATGTGCCATTAGAGGTTATTAAAAAAGAGAATCCTAGTGTTTTTGATGGATTAAGTATCGGTGAAAAAATATTTGTTCCGGTGAAAAAAGATATAGAGTACGAGGTAAAAACCGATGGCAACTTTATTAATCATGAAGTAAAAAAGAAACAAACCTTGTATTCTATTGCAAAACTTTATGACATACAACAAAAAGAAATTATTACAGTAAATCCAGAAATAGCAGATGGATTAAAGGAAGGTCAAGTTATAAGAATACCTGTTTTAAATATTAAAAAGGATGATGCGATAAAACCTATTGTAACGAATTCTAACTATAAAACACATACTGTTAAAAAAGGAGAAACATTATATTCATTGAGTAAATTATATAACACTACGGTTGAAGCTATAAAATCTGTTAATGGAGGTTTGAAGCAAGGGTTAAAACTTAACGAAACAATATACATTCCAATAAAAATTTCAACTACCGATGTTCCAGCAGCTATTGATATTGCTAATGACGTATCTTCAATTGGAAAAAAAATTGGACAGTTGGTTGTAGATACTGGATTAGTTGTGAAAAAAGATGAATATGTAATTGGACTATTACTCCCATTTTATTTAGATGAAAATGATGAAATGGCTGAACACAGAAATGCGTTAGAAGAAAAAGAAATTTACCCTAAATCGAAGTTTGCGATTGAATTTTATAATGGATTTTTAACCGCCTTAGATTCTATTTCTTCAGATAGTTGCAAGTTTAAAGTTTACGTTTATGACACCAAAGGGGATGATTCTCTAAGAACTAAAAAATTACTACTAAATCCTGAAATGAAGAAACTTGATTTAATAGTGGGACCATTATATTATAATAACTTTAAATATGCTGCTGATTATGCAAAACTAAATAAGGTTCCGATTGTCTCTCCTGTTAAACAAAGTAATAAGCTATTGTTGGGAAATGAATTTATTTTTAAGACCATACCTTCAAAATCAACTACTATAAAACAGCTAGTTACTTTATTGGTGGATAGTTTTAAAACCGAAAATTTATTGGCAATTGAATATGAAAAAGCTAAAGAGAAATCATTAGTCGATTTATATATTAAAACATATAACAGTCAAATTTTAAG
>JBFIEB010000243.1:0-4259 GCA_041603555.1 Vicingaceae bacterium | reverse complement strand
CATCAAGTTCTTTACCATTTAAAAAAAGTAGTTTATCCTGTGTGAATGCTTGAATCGAAAACAAGCAGAGGATAAATAATAATATATTACTTCTTTTAATCATTTAGATGTATTGACGTACAAAAGCTGCAATAGGTTCATCGAACAAAAATAAATATATTAGTAGTTAAAACAATTGTATTCAACAAAACTTAATAACATGCTAACGTTAAACAATAAGATAGTTAGAAACTACAATCGCAAGACTTTGAGAATCTAATTTTTGTTTTTGGAAGTAATTCTTTTATTTTTTTATGTTCTGCTTTGCTCATTAATATAACTCTCATATCAATTTCTTCTAAGTTGTTTTCTAATTCATGAATCTCATAAGGGAGAGTGCCAATATCATTTCCCCATAAATCTAAGAACTTTAATTTTTTTAAGTATTTTATCTCCACTGGAATAGAAACAATTTTGTTTGAGTTGGCGATGAATTTTTTAAGATGAATAAGATCTCCTAATTCTTTGGTAATTATTTCAATTTTATTAGTTGAAATATCCAACTCTTGTAAGTATTTAAAGTTAGTAAGCTCTTTAGGAAAAGTTTTGATTTTGTTTTTACTTAGGTCTAAAACCTGTAAATTTTTAAACGCTAATATTTCCGCAGGGAGTTTACTCAACTTTGATTTTTTAAGGTTAAGCCTATAAACTTTTAATGGATCTTGTTTTAGGGCTTTTTGTAACGTGTAAGTAGGAACGGTATCAATAGCAATAGAATCTAGCAATTGAGCATTAACATTAGCTGTAAATACAATTAATAAATAACTAATTAAAAATCTGTATAGCTTTTTGTTTGTCAATTTCTAGTTGTTTTTTTAATGATGCGAGGTCTTCAAATTTTTGTTCATCCCTTATCCTCTCATAAAACTCGATTTGAATTTCTTTATTATAAATCTCTTGCTCAAAGTTAAATATATTTACTTCAATGGTTTCATTATCAGTTCCATTCAATGTTGGACGACTTCCAATGTTTAACATACCTTCAAAAATATTTCCGTCCAATTTAATTTTTACCGCATAAACTCCTTGAGCTGGAATCAATTTGTACCATTCGGTTACTTTGATGTTAGCAGTAGGAAACCCTATTGTTCTTCCCATTTTATTACCGTCAACAACCCTACCGTTAATAAAATAGTTATAGCCTAAAAATTGATTTGCAGCATGAATTTCACCATGTAACAAGGATGTCCTAATTTTCGTAGAACTGATATTAATTTTTTGAATTTCTTGAGCAGGAATTTCTTCGACATTGAAATCATACAAAGGAGCCAATTCTTGAAGGTGTTCAAATGATCCCTCTCTGTTTCTTCCAAAGTGATGGTCATAACCAATAATTAAAGTTGCAACATTTAATTTGTTTACTAAAATATCTCTAACATACTCCGTGGAACTTAATTGAGAAAATTCTTTCGAAAAGGGGTGAATGATTAAGTGGTCTATTTCAGCACTTTTTAGCATTTCAATCCTCTCATCAATAGTGTTCAATAACCGCAGTTCATTATCATCTGGGTATAAAACCATTCTTGGGTGAGGGAAAAAAGTAAGGACAACACTCTCAGCACTATTTTTTTTTGCAGCACTTTTAAGCTGCTCAATAACCACTTTATGCCCAGCATGAACTCCATCAAAAGTACCAATGGTTACAACAGTATCACTAATAACTTCAAATTCCTCAATACTATTGTAGATCTTCACTAAATTGCTCTTAAACTTACTTTGACTCTATCCATTTTTGGAGCTCAAATATCAGTAATAAAATTAAAAAAAAATAATGATAAAAATCATATTAAATAATAGATAAGTATTATTACTTTCGCAGAACAAAATAGACAGATAAGTTTAATCTAAAAAATGAATAAAATGTCAGGTAATACTGGAAAAATAACACAAGTAATCGGTCCTGTAATTGATGTAAGTTTTAACACAGATGATGGAGATCTTCCAAATATTTTGGATTCGTTAGAAATTACAAGACCAAATGGTGATAAAGTAATATTAGAGTGCCAGCAACATATTGGTGAAGATACAATCAGAACAATTGCAATGGATGCGAGTGATGGTTTAAGTAGAGGAATGGAAGTTGTTGCGACAGGTTCTCCTATTACAATGCCAATTGGTGAGCAAATTAGAGGGAGATTATTTAATGTTGTTGGAGAGGCTATTGACGGTATTGGAGAAGTTTCTAAAGATGGTGGATATCCAATTCACAGGAATCCACCTAAGTTTGAAGAATTATCTACTTCTACTGAAGTTCTTTTTACAGGTATTAAGGTAATCGATTTAATTGAGCCGTATTCTAAAGGTGGTAAAATTGGATTATTTGGGGGGGCAGGTGTAGGTAAAACAGTATTGATTATGGAATTGATTAACAATATTGCAAAAGGTCACGCAGGATTATCTGTATTTGCTGGGGTTGGAGAAAGAACTAGAGAAGGGAATGATTTATTGAGAGAGATGATTGAATCTGGTGTTATTAAATATGGTAAAGACTTTGAAAAATCAATGGAAGAAGGCGGATGGGATTTATCCAAAGTAGATAAAGAAGGGCTATCTGAATCAATGGCAACATTGGTTTTTGGTCAAATGAATGAGCCTCCGGGATCTAGAGCAAGAGTTGCGTTATCTGGACTGACATTAGCTGAATATTTTAGAGACGGTGAAGGGGATGGGCAAGGTAGAGATATCTTATTCTTCATTGATAATATTTTTAGATTTACCCAAGCTGGATCTGAAGTGTCAGCATTATTAGGGCGTATGCCTTCAGCGGTTGGTTATCAGCCTACATTGGCTTCTGAAATGGGAGCAATGCAGGAAAGAATTTCATCAACAAAATCTGGTTCTATCACCTCTGTACAAGCTGTGTATGTACCTGCAGATGATTTAACAGATCCAGCACCAGCAACAACGTTTGCTCATTTAGATGCGACAACAGTACTTTCTCGAAAAATTGCGGAGCTAGGAATTTACCCAGCTGTGGATCCTTTGGATTCTACATCAAGAATTTTAACAGCTGAGATTGTAGGTGATGAGCATTATAAAACTGCACAAAGAGTTAAAGAAACATTACAACGATATAAAGAACTTCAAGATATTATTGCAATTCTGGGTATGGATGAATTGTCTGAAGAAGATAAGTTAGTTGTACATAGAGCTAGAAGAGTTCAACGTTTCTTATCTCAACCGTTCTTTGTTGCTGAACAGTTTACTGGTTTAGCCGGAGTTTTAGTGCCCATTGAAGATACCATTAAAGGCTTTAATATGATTTTGGATGGTGAAGTTGATGAATATCCAGAGGCGGCTTTTAACTTGGTTGGAAATATAGAAGAAGCTATAGAAAAAGGAAAAAAACTGATAGCTGAAACTGAATAATTAAGAACATGCAACTAGAAATAATTACACCAGAGAAAGATATTTACAAAGGAGAAGTTGAATCTGTTTATTTTCCAGGATCTGATGGATCTTTTGGTATTTTAAACAACCACGCGGCATTGGTTTCTACACTTAAAGAAGGAGAAATTAAAATACTTGAACAGGGCAAAACCTCAGAACAATTATTCCCCATTAAAGGTGGTGTGGTTGAAGTAAGCAACAATAAAGTCATTGTTTTAGCAGAATAAAGTTTACTTCATATAATGAAAAACAAAGGGTGCAAACGCACCCTTTTTCATTGCTAATAAATCCCTAAATTTACCGTTAACTTAAAAATTAGAATTGTTACTAGATATAAATATTATTACTGATTATCCGATTTGGTTTGGCATTTTTTGTGTTTTGCTTGGAGGGATTTATGCTTTTGTTCTTTATAAAAAAGAGGAAAAATTTTCGGAAGTCAAACTGTGGTTAATTAAACTAATGGCTCTCTTTCGGTTTTTATTGGTTACCTTTTTAGCTTTTCTATTGTTATCTCCTTTTATTAAAACGCTTTTTAATAAAGTGGAAAAACCAATCATCATTATTGCTCAAGATAATTCTTCTTCTATCCTTTTAAACAAAGATTCTACTTTTTATAAAAATGAATATTTGAATAAATTAAAAGAGTTGAAAAACGATTTAGAAGAAACTTATGAAGTAAAATCTTACACTTTTGGAGAAAATTTAAAAGAGGGAAGCCAAATAGATTATTCGAAAAAAATAACAAACCTATCTAATGCTTTTGATGAACTAAATAATAAGTATTACAATAGAAATGTTGGGGCATTAATTTTGGCTTCAGATGGTAT
>JBFIEB010000242.1:0-4263 GCA_041603555.1 Vicingaceae bacterium | reverse complement strand
CGATTCAAATGGTAAAATTGATTTTGATGATAATACAGTTACTGAAAACACCCGTGTTTCTTACCCAATTTACCACATTGAAAATATTGTAAAACCAGTCTCTAAAGCTGGGCCAGCCAAAAAAGTAATTTTCTTATCAGCTGATGCATTTGGGACTTTACCCCCAGTTTCTAAATTAACTCCTGACCAAACTAAATATCACTTTTTATCTGGATTTACTGCAAAATTAGCTGGAACCGAACGCGGAATTACTGAGCCAACCCCTACGTTCTCTGCTTGTTTTGGTGCGGCATTCTTAACATTACACCCAGTAAAATACGCAGAGGAATTGGTAAAAAGAATGGAAGCAAATGGTGCTGAAGCGTACCTTGTAAATACAGGATGGAACGGATCTGGAAAACGAATTTCTATTAAAGACACTCGTGGAATTATCAATGCAATTCTAGATGGTTCTATCGAAAAATCAGAAACTAAAAATATTCCTGTATTCAACTTAGAAGTACCAACTTCTTTACCTGGAGTTAATCCGGAGATTTTGGATCCGAGGGATACTTATGAAAATGTTGAAGAATGGACTAGGAAAGCCACAAAATTAGCGGGGTTATTTATTAATAACTTTGAGAAATACACAGACACCGATGAAGGAAAGTCTCTCGTTGCTGCTGGGCCTAGTATAGGAGTAGAAGCATAATTCAATAAAACTTAAAAAAGCCTCACTAAATTTAGTGAGGCTTTTTTATATAAAGACTTTTGCCTAATTTGGTATAGTATTTGAAAAATACGCTAATATGAACTCTAAAATAAAAAATATGAAGAAGCTAATATTAAGTCTTGTTGTTATTACTTTATTTATTGTAGGGGGAGCAACTGCAACAGCACAAACCCAAACACCAAAAGGTAAAACAACTATTGTTAAAAAGGATGTTAAAACTGCTCCTTCCAATACACTAACTGTTCCTAAAAAAATTGATAAAATAGCACCTAGTGATCAAAAACCTAAGATTTTGCCAGATAAGAAAGTAGATTCAGCACCTAAAACCGATGCAAAGTCTAAAGAAATTACAAAGCCTAAAATAGCAAAAGGAATTGTTCAACCAGTTCCTGACTCTGAGGTAAAAAAATAGTCGAAGATTCAAAAAAGAAAGATAACTAAATATATATTAGCAAAAATTCGAAAAGCTTTATTGAGTTATTATTAAAATTCATTAATTGTTTTTATAATAATAGCTACACAATCCATCAGTTGCTCCTCATTCATAACCAATGGTGGGGCAAAGCGAATAATGTTTCCATGAGTAGGTTTAGCTAACAATCCATTATCCCTAAGTTTCATACATATATCCCATGCAGTTGAACTGTCTTCTGTGTCATTTATTACGATGGCATTTAATAATCCTTTTCCTCTCACTATTTTTACTAAATCACATCGTTCAACTAATTTGCTAATTTCTTCTCTGAAAAGTTGGCCTAATTTTTCAGCATTTTCAGCTAAATTTTCATCTTTTACAACATCTAACGCAGCAATAGCAACTTTGGCAGCTATTGGATTTCCTCCAAAAGTTGAGCCGTGCTCTCCGGGTTTTATAACTTCCATAATGTTATCATTTGCCAAAACAGCAGAAACAGGATAAACACCTCCTGAAATAGCTTTTCCAAGGATTAAAACATCTGGCTTAATATTTTCATGATCACAAGCTAATAATTTACCTGTACGGGCTATTCCTGTTTGCACTTCATCTGCAATAAATAAAACATCAGCAGACTTACAAAGAGCTGCTGCTTTAGTTAAATAACCTTCATCAGGAACAAATACCCCTGCTTCACCTTGTATAGGTTCCACTAAAAATCCAGCAACATTTTTATCTGCCAAAGCTTTTTCTAGTGCATCAATATCATTATAAGGTATTTTTATAAATCCTGGTGTATAAGGACCAAAATTTTTGCGTGCATCAGGATCGTTTGAAAAAGAAATTATTGTTGTTGTTCTTCCATGAAAATTATTTTCACAGACAATAATTTTTGCTTCATTCTTTGCTACACCCTTCTTCTCATATGCCCATTTTCTCGTTAATTTTAATGCAGTTTCAACAGCTTCCGCACCTGAATTCATTGGTAATACTTTATCAAATCCAAAATATTGGGTTACATATTTTTCATATTGCCCTAATACATCATTGTAAAATGCTCTAGAAGTTAATGCTAAGGTAGAAGCTTGTTTTGTTAGCGCTGTTACAATTTTTGGGTGGCAATGACCTTGATTTACTGCAGAATATGCAGATAAAAAATCGTAATATCTTTTTCCTTCTGCATCCCAAACGTAAACACCTTCTCCCTTACTCAGGACAACTGGCAGAGGGTGGTAGTTATGAGCACCGTACTTATTTTCTAGTTCTATCGCTTCTTGCGATGTTAATTTGGTTGAAATGATTGTTTCCATAATTTCTTAATTTAAAATGAATAAATAAATTTCGAAACTCATCACGGAGAGTATACATCCTTTCCTCATTAGACTAAAATAGATAGGGAGAGAAATCATCCAATTACAAATGTAATGAAAGATACCTAAATTTGCTACCATATTTTGATTGGATGATAAAATTAAAAAAGGGAGAAATTTTAGATTTAGAGATTGTTGACGCAGCTTTTGGCGGAAAAGGTATCGCTAAATTCTCTACTGAAGAAGGAGATTATATTTTATTTGTTCCTAACACGATTAAGGGGCAAACTGTAAGTGCTAAAGTCATAAAACGTAAAAATAGTTATGCTGAATGTAAATTAGTCTCCGTTAAAATTCACTCAGAAAATGAAGTAGAAATTCCTTATCAAGCAATTTCTGGAGCTCCTTTTGCAAGACTTCCAATTGAAATGCAAAAGGAACAAAAGGTTTCACAAATACTTCAAATATATAAACGCATAGGAAAAATAGAAAATCTTGAGGAATTATTTGATGAATATATTGATTCACCTAATATCTGGCACTATCGCAATAAAATGGAATACTCTTTTAGTGCCATTGGTTATGATGTAGAAAAACAGCAGGAATTTGATGGTTTTGCGTTAGGTTTTAAGAAACGTGGAACTTGGTGGATAGTAGAGAATTTGGAAAAAGACAGTGGTCTATTTGATGCTGAGTTTGAAAACAAATTAAAGGAAATACGCCAATTTTGTGAAACTTCTAGTTTGCCAGCCTGGCATCCTCCAAAAAAAGAAGGTTTTTTTAGATATTTAGTGGTCAGAAAGAGCTACTTGACCAATCAACTGTTAATTAAACTCGTTACTAGTAGCAATGGAATAGAAAATTTTAAGTTTGTCGAATTTACTGCTTTAATTAATGATTTGTTTGGAAATAGAGTCGCTGGTTTACTGCATACTATTAATGATGAAATTGGCGATAATTCACAATCGAGATTGGGAAATGAAACAATTTTGTATGGTGGCAATATTATTAAAGAAGAACTACTTGGTTTAATGTTTGAGGTAAGTATGCAAAGTTTTTTTCAGACCAATCCTAAATGTGCAGAATTATTATACACTAAAGCAATAGACTATGTTTTTGAAAACAATGATCTTAATGATTCCGTTGTGCTTGACTTATTTTGCGGAACAGGAACAATTGGTCAGTTAATTTCTTCTAAAATGAATAGCAAAGTAATTGGTGTCGACATTGTAGAGGATGCCATCAAAAATGCGAAGGAAAATGCAAAAGCCAACAAAATAAATAACATAGAATTCTTTGCAGCTGATGTAAATAAATTTTTGTTGGAATATCCTCAATATCAAAATAAAATTGGAACCGTTGTTTTGGATCCTCCACGGGCTGGAATTTCTAAAAAGGCATTAACCCGAGTTATTGAGTTAAATGCCAAACAAATAGTGTATGTAAGTTGTAATCCATCAACACAAGCAAGAGACATGGAAGAATTATTTAACGCCAATTACAAGTTAAAGAAGCTGAGCATAATAGATCAATTTCCACATACCGCACACATTGAAGCCATTGCTTTATTTACAAAATAAATGAAAGAAGAAATTAATAAATGTATAGAAGTTTTAAAGACAGGAGGACTTATTCTTTATCCTACTGATACTGTTTGGGGTATTGGTTGTGATGCTACCAATAAAGAAGCCGTGCAGAAAATTTATGACTTAAAACAACGAGAAGATTCTAAAAGCCTAATTGTATTAGTCGCTAACGATGAAATATTAAACAATCATGTAAAAGACGTTCCGGAATTAGCATGGGATATTATGGATATTTCCGAT
>JBFIEB010000241.1:0-4263 GCA_041603555.1 Vicingaceae bacterium | reverse complement strand
TACTAGCTCAAGTGCAGCAACTTTACCCGTTACTATGGAACGCGTTGAAGAGCATCTAGGTGTTGAAGAGGAAGTAGCAAGTTTTGTACTTCCAATTGGAGCCACTATTAATATGGATGGGACGAGCCTGTATCAAGCAGTCGCAGCAGTTTTTATCGCTCAAGCTTTTGGGATGGATTTAAGTTTTGGAGCACAACTTGGTATAATTGTAACGGCCACTTTGGCTTCAATTGGTTCTGCTGCAGTCCCTGGGGCGGGAATGGTAATGTTAGTAATTGTTCTAGGTCAAGCTGGAATACCTGAAGCAGGTTTGGCGTTAATTTTCGCAATCGATAGACCTTTAGACATGTGTAGAACTACAGTTAATGTTACTGGTGATGCTGCCGTGTCAATGTTGGTAGCAAAATCTTTTGGAAAACTAAAAGCTCCTAAAGTAAAAAATTGGGACGATAATTATCATAAAGATTAATCTGAAGAAACAGCAATATACTCGGTAACTTTTTGTTATTTTTATTGCTTAAAATTATTAATCGTTTAATTAATAAACTTCAGCCGCCATTATGAAAAAATTCCTAAAAATATTTGGATTCACATTATTAACATTACTTATTCTAATTATTGCCTTACCTTTTTTATTTAAAGGAACAATTATTGAAAAAGTAAAAGAAGAAGCAAATAATAGTTTAAATGCTAAAGTAGATTTTGGCGAATTTGACTTAGGGCTTATTAGTACTTTCCCCAATTTTAATTTTTCCATTAATGATGTAAAGGTGGAAGGAATTAACCAGTTTGAAGGAATTACCCTAGCTAGCATTAAAAATCTTTATTTAAAAGTAGACTTAATGAGTGTGATTTCTGGTGATGAAATTAAAGTAAAAACCATCAGCATTACTGACCCTACAATTAATGCCGTTGTTTTAGCTGATAGTACAGCGAACTGGGATATAGCAAAAGCAAGTGATGAAGAAGTTGAAGAAACGGCTGAAGAACCCAGCTCATTTAAATTGGGCTTAAAAGATTTAACCATCACCAATGCGAACATCAGTTATAATGATGCTACATCTGATATGCAATCATCAATTAAAGGATTAAACTTTAATCTTTCTGGAGATATGACTCAAGATGTTACCAATTTAGAAACACATACCACTATTGACACACTTAATCTGGTGATGGAATCTATAGGTTATTTTAAAAATGCCGTTGTTGATGTAACAGCCAATATCAATGCAGATATCGCAAACGATAAGTACACTTTTACTGAAAATGAATTTAAGATTAATGAATTGGCACTAACACTTGATGGTTGGGTAGCATTATTAGAAGAATCTTATGATTTAGATTTAAAATTTGGAGCTAAGAAAACTGAATTTAAAAATATCTTATCTTTAGTTCCTGCTGTTTACATGACTGACTTTGCTTCTGTTAAAACTGCTGGAAAATTAGCTTTAGATGGCTACGCGAAAGGAACGTATACCGAAACTTCTTTGCCTGCATTTGGATTAGATTTAAAAATAGAAGACGCAATGTTTAAATATCCAGATTTACCAAAAGCAGTAAACAACATTCAGGTTGATTTACATGTAGATAATCCTGGAGGTAGTGAAGACAATACTTTTGTTAATCTTAAAAGGTTTTACATGGAAATGGCAGGCAATCCAGTTGACATGAATATGAAAATTCGCACGCCTGTTTCTGACCCTGATATTGACGGAGGCATCAAGGCAAAATTCAATATGGCTTCGGTTAAAGATGTTATTCCAATGGAAGCAGGTGAAGAAATGAATGGTAATATTACTGCCAATGTAAGGCTAAAAGGAAAAGTTTCTGCATTAGAACAAGAAAGGTACGAAGAGTTTACTGCTGAGGGTCAACTTGCTATTTTAAACATGGATTATAAAAGCGATTCGATTCCCTATGATGTAATGCTAAAACAAATGGTTTTAAACTTCTCCCCTCAATATGTTGAATTAGCTACGTTTGATGCAAAAATTGGCAAATCAGATATGAATGCTAGTGGTAAGATTGAAAACTTTATTGCTTATGCATTTGCAGATGATGAAGCCTTAAAAGGAAGATTCAACTTCAATTCTAACTTAATGGATTTAAACGAGTTTATGGAAGAGGAAACAACAACCTCCGCAACGGAGACTTCCGAAACAACAGAAGAACCATTAAGTGTTATTGAAATTCCAAAAAACATAGATTTTGTATTAGCATCAAATATGAATAAGGTTGTTTACGACAACATGGAAATTAACAACCTTAAAGGTGAATTAGCTGTTAAAGATCAAAAAGTAAGCATGAATAACTTAGCTATGAATTTACTAGGTGGAAGTATGGTAATGAATGGGTATTATGAAACAACTAACCCTAAAAAACCCGGAATTAGCTACGATTTAGCTGTTAATGATTTTGATATAGAACAAGTCAATAGCACTTTCGCTATGATTGAAGAAATGGCTCCTTATGCTAAAAACATGAAAGGACGTTTTAACACATCTTTAAATGTTCTGGGTGTATTAGATGAGGAAATGATGCCGGATTTAAATACGTTAACCGGTGGTGGAGACATGCAAACTAAAAGTATGAGGCTTTCAGGGTTTAAAGCTATGGATAAATTAGCCGAAATATTGAAGAACGATAAGTTCTCAAAATTAGATATCAATGATACGCATGTAAAATATGAATTTAAAGATGGAAGGGTTTATGTTGAACCATTCGATATTAAAATGGGACCTATTACTGGAACTATGTCTGGCTCTAATGGTTTCGATCAAACAATGGACAATAAAATGACATTAAAAGTTCCTAGCTCTGAGTTGGGTACTGGAGAAGCAGTTAACAAATTAAATTCTCAAGCAGGAAAATTAGGAATGAATTTAAAAGCTGCAGAACATGTAAATGTTGATGTCACTTTAAAAGGAACAGTAGATGATCCTAAAGTTGGTGTTAATTTAAAAGATGCTGTTGGCAACATTGTTGATGATGTAAAAGAACAAGTGAAGGAGCAAATTAAAGAGAAAATTGAAGATGTAAAAGATGATGCCAAGGAAAAAGCTCGTGAGCAGGCAGATAAATTAATTGCAGAAGCTAAAAAACAAGCAGATAAAGTGAGGGCAGAAGGCAAAAATGCTGGAGATGAAATTAGAAAAAAAGCAGATGCTCAAGCTAATGAATTAATCTCCAAAGCTGGAGGAAATCCTTTCAAGAAAAAGGCAGCTGAAATCTCTGCTAAGAAAATGAAACAAGAAGGTGAAAAAAGTGCGTTAAAAGTTGAGGCCGAAGCTAATAAAAAAGCTGTTGCAATTGAAGCAAAAGCTCAAAAAGAAGCAGATGCTATTATGGCTAAAGTAGAAAGTAAATAGCGCTTTCAATTTTAAGTGGTGTATTAAAGGAAAAAGGTAAATTGAAAAAGTCCATTTTTTTTATATTAATGAATGTGTTCTTTTTAAGCATAATTGCTCAAGAAGAAAACTGTCCTGAACCTAAGAAAAAGGCCGTCAAAATTTTTGAAGCTGCTAAAACAGGTTCTTATAGTGAAAGAAAATCCTTATTATTTGAGGCTACAAAAGCTGATCCTAATTATCTTGAGGCTTATGATGAACTAGCTGAGATAAGCGCAAAAAAAGCAGATAATGCTTTTAGCGCAGCAGATATTAATGGCTACAATTTAAATGAAAATGCAAAAATTAAATACTGGAAAAAAATAATTGAGATTTGTCCTGAATACAGAAACTTCTATCACGCCATGCAGTTGGGAGATTATTATTTTGGAAAAAGGGAATTTATCGAAGCTAAGCCTTATTACCAGACTATTTTGGCCTCTCCAAATGCTTATAAAAAAGACGAGCGTTACGCTTATGATAGAGTTCAAGATATTGAAATTTACGAGAAGTTAATTAAGGACAGTGTTCCTTTTGAACCAAAAAAAGTAGAAGGTCCATCAACTGAACTTGATGAATACTTGCCCATGTTGTCACCAGATAACAGGTACATCTATTTTACCCGAAAAATGCCTGATGAAACAAAAAAGGCTTTTGATAGTGGCTTTAAAGAACTTTTTATTCAAAGTAGGCAAACAATGGGCGATCGCTTTAGTGGTGGAATTCCTATGCCTTCTCCTTTTAATTTGGGTCAGTATCAAGGAGGTGTCTCTATTTCGGTAGATAATAAACTAATGTTCATTACCCTAGTTGAAGTTATTCCATATCGTGGAAAAAATAGAGCTGGTTTTGGTCAAATGTTTGATAATGCTGACAT
>JBFIEB010000240.1:0-4293 GCA_041603555.1 Vicingaceae bacterium | reverse complement strand
TTGTTTACTGTTATCCGCTAAAATGATATTCGTAAACCCTTGTTTCTTTTTAGCTGCAATATCATCGTGCAACAGATCAAAGTTCTTATTAAAACTAGGTTGTGGTTTTTGATTGAACTTAATAGTTAAATCAGCATCTAAAAAATGTTGTGTACCAAATTCAATCGTATTTCTTTGTTTTAATTCCGTAATAAAAGAGTCCCTTGTAGAAAATAGATCGAGTGGTTTTAAATGTTGTAAAGGTGAATCTTCCATCTCCTTATAAGCAACTTCTGCTCTTTCATAATCCTTATGAATTCGTTCAGCAGCTAACTCAATATTCTTAGTCCAAACTAACGTGTTCTTTGTTAAAAACTCTAAAAAAGTTTCCCTACCTTCTTTTAAGAGGGTTGTTTGAACATTAGGTATAATGGCTATTCGTTTATATTCTTTAATACTCAACTGGGTAACCGGATCAAAAGTTCTCACAGATTCTACCTCATCACCAAAAAATTCTAACCTGTATGGATTATCATTAGAAAAAGAAAAGACATCTACAATTCCCCCTCTGATAGAAAACTGACCAGGAGCTATCACAAAATCTTCTCGCTCAAAACCGTATTCATATAATACCTCATTTAAAAATTCAATAGAAATTTCATCACCAACATTTATTCTTGTGGTATTTTTTTCCAAATTACTTTTAGTAACTACTTTTTCAGATAAAGCATCAGGATAAGTAACAATACACTTATTACTACTCCTTTTAGAAAGGGCATTCAATACTTCTGCACGAGATAAAATATTAGAATTATCGGTATCTTCAATTTGATAGGGTCTTCTGTAAGAACTTGGAAAAAATAAAACTTTTTCTTCTCCAACAATTCGTTCCAAGTCATTATAAAAATAAGCAGCCTCCTCCTTATCATCTAGGATAAATACCTGATCTACCGGAAATTTAGAGAAGACTCCATTAGCTATAAAAGTGGGGCTAGAGCCCACCAATCCCTTTAAATGAACGTGTGATAATTCATTATTCTCAAAATATTTACAAATCTCTCCTGTCTTCTCAGAATTTGAAAAAACAGTTTTCAACTCTAAGGCTTTCATGGGAAGGTAAAATTAAGTTAAACTCAACTAATTATTTATAACTTTACTTTTTATTTTTTGATGGTTAGAAATATAATATTGTCTCTTAGTTTTTTGATCTGCTTTTCATCTTTTGCTCAAAAAGATGAGACCAAAAAAATAAAATTTCGAAAATTAAATTATATCGATTTTAAAGCTTATTCTGTTAATGACACCTCTACTGTTATTATTGATATTTTTTTTGATAAATCTGGCAATGCTGCAGTAGGGCAAATGTCAATAACTCCTATAGCCATGGCTACTTACTTAATATCTCCTCAGATAGGTATTGTTTTAACTGCTGTTAGCATGCCATTTTTCATAAACGGAAGTTATATGCTGGTAAAATATCGGAAAAAGAAATTGTATAAAGTATTGGTTGAATATAGGGATACCAAACAATTACCCAAATGGGTGAGAAGAAAAGCCAATAAACAACTTGATTTTTATGAAAAAATAAAATTAGAATACTAGAAACTATTTAAATAAACTAACGTTAAATCTTAATAATCTATAAATAGAATTTTTAATGAAGCTTTTTTTGTGTGTATTCTGTTTGATGTACTGTTCGATTTCTTTTGGCCAGAAAGATAACGACACAACAAAGCCAAGAAAAATGTCTATGTACGATTTTCAGCTACTAATATCTGATGATACTGGTAGCGTAGTGATTGATTTGTTCTTTAAAAAACGAGACCAAGCTGTTTTTAATAATATGAGCCTGTTACCAATATCTGTGGGGTTATGTATTGCCCCTCAAACTCGTTTTTTTGGCTTTGGCACAGCAATTATCACTATTCCGTTGTTTCTCAATGGTACTTATATGCTAACAAAATATAGCAAAAAGAAACTTTACAACGTTTTAACTGAGTATATGGAAACAGGTCATCTCCCTCCATGGTTAAGAAAAAAGGCTAATAAAACATTAAAGAAATACGAAGAATTACCCATGCTTTATTGAGGTTTTTGGTATTCTGCTCCTTTTAAGGTTCCAGTGTTATCAAAGTACAGTAATAATCTAAATTTATCGTACTCTTTTACCTTCCAAAGGATATCAATACGCATCAAGTTATAATTTAATTCAGAAAAAAATACGTCTACCGTAGCATCTTTATTCGAAGAATAATTGATTAATTTCTCATCTATCTCATAATTGGTTCTATTAAATGCTTTTTTTAAGTTGGAAGGGTCCGATTTTAGAATGCTGTCAATTTTAGTCACCACAATTTTACCTGCCTTACTTTCTTCTAGGAAATAATCGATTTCCATTTCCTTAATATTCTTAACAATTGAGAACTGAAAAATATCCTTTTTATAATTTTTCTTAAATTTTAGAATGTCCCTTTTATAAAATGATTTTAGAGCTTTTCTAAAAACAATATTAGAAGTTAAAAAATCAATTGCCTGTTTGTATTCCTTAGAAATGGATTCCACCTCATTATGAATTATTTCCACTTCAGCACTTGAACTATCATTTGGTATAGGAGTGTTAATCTCTTTAGGAACAATAATCTGTTCATTACCAAAACCCTCACCTTTTACAAGTACTCCTTTTTTGTAATAAGCTTTCTTTTTTTTGTTTACATTTTGTTTATACCACTTTCCATGCTTTTTCCCTCTTTTATACCTACCATAAGTTTTTAGAGATTTGTAGGCCCAATAACCATGTTTAATGTCGTTTTTATATTCTCCTTTAATCAAAATAACACCTTCAGGATTATACCAAGTCCATTCACCGTTTTTTTTATTATTAGCATAAACAGCTTTTATTTTAAGCCTGCCACTTGGGTAATATACTTTGTAAATTCCATTTTGCTGTCCATTACTAATGGTTTTTTCAACAGCAACTTGAGAAGGATTATCCTTAAAAGTAGCTACCCTTTTTATATAATAAGTTGAGGCTTCTGTATTCAGATAAACCACTTGAATAGTTTCGGTAATGGTATCAAGCTGAACTTTTTCTTCAACAGCCTGAGAAATGGATATGATAGAAATTAGAAAAAATGTAAAAAATAATGCTAACTTAATTTTATACATACATTTTTATTTTTTATGCTTACAAAACTTATGTTTTCCGCTCTTGGATAACTTTTGAATACAATAATCAAAGTAACATATTTTGAAAATTATTATTATTCGAATAACGGATAAAGTTCTAACATACTTATTAACTAATGCTAATTCCAGCAGTACTTCTATCTTCTTTCAGATTAAATTTTTACCTTTGCATTTCGTTTATAATAAGTTATTATCACATAACATTCTATAATTTAAGGAGTTAATCATGGGAAATAAAAAAGGCGTTGCTATTCTTTGTGCTGGAGGACCTGCTCCTGGAATTAACACTGTAGTTGCTAGTATAACAAAAAGGTTTCTTGCTAGTGGATACAGAGTTCTGGGGTTGAATTATGGAACAAGCACACTATTTAAAGATGAAACAAATTATATTGAGTTGACCTATGAAATAGCTGATAGAATTTACGCTAGAGGAGGTTCTTATTTAAAAATGAGCCGGTACAAACCAAAAAAGGAAGAATTTAATGACTCGTTTTTTAAAAAAGAAAATATAACGCTTCTGGTTACTATTGGAGGTGATGATACAGCTTCTACAGCAAACCGAATAAGCCTCTTTCTCGAAGAAAAAAATATAAACATCCAAAATATTCACGTTCCTAAAACTATTGATAATGACCTTCCGTTACCTGTAGGTATTTCAACTTTTGGGTACCAAACAGCTAAAAATGAAGGGTCGAGATTGGCTAAAACTATTCTTGAAGATGCTCGTACCAGCGATAATTGGTTTATTGTATCTGCTATGGGGCGGGAAGCTGGACATTTAGCTTTAGGCATAGGAACAGCTTGCCATTATCCTATGGTTATTATTCCTGAAATGTTTTACAAAACAAAAATCACTTTTGATGGTATCTTGAAACTCATAATTTCAACCATGATTAAAAGAAGACTTATGGGAATTAATTTTGGAGGTGTAGTTATTTCAGAAGGTGTTTTTCATTATCTTGATGAAGATGAAATAAAAAATTCTGGAATAAATTTCTCTTATGATGACCATGGTCATCCGGAATTGGGATTAGTCAGTAAAGCTCACCTCTTTAACGAATTATTAGGAATAGAACTTAAAAAATTAGATTTAAAGTTTAAATGCCGCCCAGTAGAATTGGGTTATAC
>JBFIEB010000239.1:0-4311 GCA_041603555.1 Vicingaceae bacterium | reverse complement strand
TAAATGAAAATCAGTTTATAAACACAGAGATTACATTTAATGATGTAACCGTCATTAAAAAGCTATTCGTTAAAAAGTTAATGAACATTTACCATGTAAGGATAGAGTATCCTAAATAATATAAAGTCTTTTTTTCTTTAAATTCCGTATCGAAAAAAATACTATTTAATACTTCTATTTTTCTGATAATGGATAAGAAACAATCGGAAAGAGGGTTTCAGGATTCACTTTACTTTCGCGCAAAAGACCTGAAATGATAAGTATTATTATTTAATTGTAAAAACAATAATTACCAACAGCTTCTTTTAATTTCTTGATATTCTATTAGTTAATGATATTTTATTTAACTTAGAACACTGTTAAAGTAAACCTTTATTAATCCATTATTATGAGAATATTTTCTTTACTATTTTTAATTATTATATTTTTTAATTTAAATCCTAATAAAGCATTAAGTCAGTTTACTGTATATACTCCGCCAAATGCTTTTTCTATTTCCGATATTGAATATAGCAACTCGTTATCTGAAGTAGTGTTAGCAACTAATGCAGGAGTTTATTTCTTTGATGGTGTAAATTGGACAACTACTACTACGATTGATGGTTTGCCTTCCAATGATGTGAAATGTTTATCCAATACTAATACAGGTGATGTGCTTACTAGCACAGCAAGTGGCTTAGCTAAATGGAATGGATTGTCGTGGGATGCTTATATAGTTAATTCCACACAATCTTACGCTTATATATCTTCCATATACATATTAGCTGCGCCAGATACCATGTATGGAACAAATAATGGCAAACTGTTAAGAAAAGGAAGTAGTGCTTTAGCCACTAATGTGCCTATGAGTCCACCTGTTGGTTTATTTACTCATATTGGGCACATGGACCCCCCGGGTGCTTACAATTTTGCTATTGGGACAACTACAAATGGAGCAGTAATTTATGATATTCCTACGACTTCAACTTTCATTGTCAACACCTCATCAACCCCTATACCTAGCAACAATATATTGAGTCATGATATTGAAGGAAATAAAACTTATGATGGAACTGACCAAGGAGTTTATATTCCAGACTTCACCAATTTTCCATCTATGACTAGTATTATTTATAATACATCCAATTCACAATTGCCTAGTAACATTGTTCAGGCGGTGGCTGTTAGAAATGGAGTGCAGTGGTATGGAACACCTAACGGCTTAGCTAATTTACAAGGAAGCACATGGACTATTTATAATACTGCTAACTCTAATTTACCCGACAATGATGTGGTTGAGTTAGCATATGATATGATTGGTAACGTAATTTGGATAGGTACAGCTGACGGTAATCTATCTATGCTTGATCTTTCAGTAGGCATCGATAATAAAAACAATAATTATGAATCATTTAAAATACACCCTAACCCCGTGAATTCTAATTTGTTCATTGAATCTGAACAAAAGGTAAAGCAAGTATCTATCTTTGATATTTCTGGAAAACAAATGGACAATTATCAATTTAGATCAGGGTTGGTTCAGGTTGAACATTTGCCTAAAGGAATTTATTTTATACAGCTGATCTCTAAAGATGAAGTGGCAACTAAAAAGTTTATCAAACAATAAGTTGCCAACAGCTTCTTCTACTTTCCAATTCTTTCCAAGAAAGTGTTACTCTAACGTTACTCGAGAAAATTAAAATTATTGAAAAACTTTACTGTAAAAGGCTAAGGGAGTTTACTTTACTTTCTGTATCGATAAAAATATCCTACTTGTCTCCACCAGTTTTGCCTTTGGTTGTTTTAACTTTAACGTGGCGCTTCTTGTTGTATTTGTCACGAGCTTTTTGAGATTCTTTCTTTTTCTTTTCTAATGCTTTGGCTTCCTTTTTAGCAGCTTTTTTAGGGTTAGCATCATGTTTAGAGAGTTTATCTATATCTTGAGCAGTTTGCACACTTATTGGTTTTTTGGAGTTTAATCCGGCATGATAGATCCCTTTTTTCTTGGTTTTACTTTCTCTGCCCTTAAACATTGTTTTTTGGTCTAATTTCTTATTACAAGAGATTAGAATTAATAGGATAGAAATTATTGTTGTGATTTTTGAAATGTACTGCATACCTTTTCTTTTAATTTTCCTTATACTCTTCTAATAACGCATAAATATCTACAATTAGTCTATCAACATCTTTAGTTGATGTTCCATCATAAAAACCTCTTATCCTTTTTTCTTTATCCACCAATACAAAATTTTCGGTATGAATAAAATCATTTACTCCACCGTCTCCTTCAGTTACAGCAGCAAAGTAGGTCTTTCTTGCAAGGTTGTAAATCTGTTTTTTATCGCCTGTAACAAAAATCCATTTGTCAGAAGAAATATTTAATTTATTGGCATACTCATGGAGAACTGGAACAGAATCGGCTTCAGGCATTACAGTATGGGATAAAAATGAGATAACCTCATTTGATATAAATTCATCATAAACACGATTCATTTGTTTGGTCATTTTAGGGCAAATGGTGGGGCAGGTTACAAAAAAGAAATCGGCAATGTAAATTTTATCCTTAAAATTAGCTTCGGTAACCTCTTTTCCATTTTGATTAGTTAAGCTAAATGAGCCAACTCTATGAAATTTATCTACTTGCCTTAGTGATTCGTCAACTAAATCAGGGTTGATGTCAATGGGGTTATAAACCTTTAAAACTTTTGGTTTATCATTTATAAAGTAGGCAATGATTATACCAACAACTGCAATTAATATAGCGGGAGCAAATCGTTTCATGCTAATTTTGAGTAAAGGTAAAATAAATCAAAAAAAAACGCTTCAAATTATTGAAACGTTTATTCACAATTATTTTTTTCTAAGCTCTTGCTCTTTTTCAAGAACGGTTTTTAATAAACCGGCATCTAGTTTTTTTGCCAGAATTTTTTTATCTCTATCTAAAAGATATATTTGAGGAGTAGTGTAAATGTCATAAGTGGTTTGATAATTCAGGCTTTTTAAATCGGTAAATCCTTTAATGATGTATTCAGTTGCTAATTTCTGATCTTTAAAAACTTCTTGTGGTACACCAACATTAATAAAATCTAGTTTATTATCTCTAATAAATTTTTTCCATTCTTCATTATGAAGAGCACTTACTGCAAAAACTTTGATGTCCATATGGGTTTTTACAGAATCCATAAAATGTGCTAATTTTGGGAGCTCTTTCTTGCAATGACCACAATCTGGAGCCCAAAAAACCAGAACGGTATATTTTGCCTCAACTTTGTACAGACTTTTCCATTCCTTTCCTGCTGTATCTAATAAGGTGAGGCCTATAGCTGGTTTACCAATAAGAAGAGGAGTCAATTTTCTTGCTCGATCTTGTACTTTTTCAATTTGTGCTGAATCTGCCCAATAAGCCAATTCATGCGTATAGTAATTTAGTCCAATATGAGCAAATATGGCATCCATTCCCATTATTTTAGAACGCTCATAATAACTTAATAAATGGTGGACAGTATATTTAAATATTTCATCATTTGCTTTAGCTTTAGCAACGATAACATCAACTTCTTTTATGATGGAATCTGGGGTAGGATAGACCACACTCTTAAAATATTTATCAATTTTATTGTGATAAAGTGGCGTGTAATTAATTCTGGCATCAGAAAAATCTACATCATCAAAAAAACGATTTTTAATGTATTCATAGCGTACTAATCGTCTAACAGAATCGTTTTCAATTTCTGTATAATCTGGTGCTTCAGGTTCTTTCATCGTTTTAAAGATAACAGCGACAAAAAGTTTTGGGTATTTATCAATAATACCTAATCTGTAGTTGTTTACTTCTTTACCAATGTCAGCAAGCTTTTTATTGAGTTCTTTTTTTTCTTTTTCGCCCAGACCTTCTGTGTTAAGTTTATTTCGATAGGGTTGTGATTCTTTTTGTTTTGCTGTGATAAATTTTAGGTGCTCAAAAAATATTTTATTTTCGGCAGATTTTTTTACCACCATATTATTGATGTAGTCAAGTGTATCAGTTTCAAGATCAACGATGGGCTCTCCATTTAAAACGATTTCAAATAATAGTTTCCCACCAGTATAAACTCCGTAAATTCCTCCTTGGTGATGTTCTTTCCCTTCAAAAATTACTACACCCTCGCTATTAAAATTTGCCGTATCTTTATAATAACGTTGGCTACCAAAATAGTTAATAAGAAAACAAGCTGAATCTTGTAATCCTTTTATTTTCATTTTTATTTTAAAACCATTTTTTTGTGAAAACCCGGTCAAAGAAAAGCATAGGATAAAAAGAATAGCTAATAATTTCTTCATAATTTTGATTTA
>JBFIEB010000238.1:0-4350 GCA_041603555.1 Vicingaceae bacterium | reverse complement strand
GATAGAATAAATGATAAGTCTTATCCAATATTAGAATGGCATCCATCAAGTGAAACGTTAGCATTTATTACAGAGGAAAAAGGAGTTTTATTAATGCATTATTTTGACATTAATTCAGGAGGCGTTAAGGTAAAGGCATTATTTAATCTCGAAAAAGTAACTGCTATGGATTATTCCGATGATGGAAAGCAAATGGTATTGTCGGGGGTGCACAAAGGGCAATCAGATTTGTATTTATATTACATTGGGCCAAACTCTCAAAAACGTTTAACTAATGATCTGTTTGATGACCTTGAACCTCGGTTTATTGAAAACTCTACCAAAATCGTTTTCACTTCAAATAGAACTAATGATTCGTTAGGGTATCAACCAAATGACACAGAGTTATTAACTAATCAAAAAGATGTTTGGATACTAGATTTTCAATCTAAAGATAAAGAACTGGTTAGAGTAACTGAGACTCCAAGATTTTCTGAAAAACAACCTGTTGGTGTAGATTCTATGCTCTATTATTTAGGTGAAGATGATGGTGTATTTGCACGGTATAGTGCAGAAAAAGATAGCTTTATTACTCATATAGATACGAGTATTCATTATTATCATTTTTATGATGCCCAACCAGCATATAGTCTATATAATAGAGGAATACGAGAACATAATATTAGTGAGGGTGGCAATTATACGGAAATCTTAAAGGACAATTATAAGTTTCATTTATTGGTAAGAAACTTGAGTGAAAAACAAGATTTTAAAACATCGAGCATATCAAATTCTAATACCACTGATTCGTTAAAGAGTAATACAGCAATTAATGTTGTAATTCCGAATTTGAATGTTCCGGTATTACTTAAATCATCACCCATTCCTAAAGATTCATTAGGAACGGAATTAATTGATATTAATCACTATGTTTTTGAAAATGAAAAGGAGGAAGTTCAGAGGAATACAATAATTATTGGCAATGATTCTAAGAATGTTAAGGATACCGTATTTGAAGAATTTAAGATTCCCAATCAAAGAAATTATAACATGTCATTTTTTAATGATAATTCGGCATTAAAACTGAGCAACTCTTTTGTTAACGGAGAATACCAACAATTTACTGGAGGGCCTTATATAGGGCCTGGTATGGGGGCGCTTATAAAATTTGGCACTATTGATTTGTTTGAAGATCATAAGATTTATGGTGGGGTAAGAATTTCTTCTTCTACCCGTGAATATTTTATGACTTATCAGAATCTATTAAGACGAACTGATAAAGAATACACTTTTTCTAGAACTACATCTGATGCTACTAACGGGTTTAATGCTTTTGGTTTAGCTACAAATACGCTGAAATACTCTCTTAAGTACCCACTAAATGAGGTGGCGAGCATAAGAGCTACTTTATCTTCAAGAAACGATAATATAGTGATAAAATCTACTGATATCAATGCATTAAATGCAACCGACTTTAATGAATACAGAGGTATTTTAAAACTTGCTTTTGTTTTTGACAATACAAGAAATAGGATGACTAATATTTATTATGGCACTAAGTTTAAAATATTTGGAGAGTATTACCAAGAATTTGGAGATGGTACTTTTGTTTCAACCAATCCTGCTTTTCATGATAATGGTGATTTTAAAGGAGCTGGGGATGGTATCAATGGGAATATGCAAGTTTTAGGTTTAGATTTTAGACATTCTCAAAAGATAAGTAGAGAAATAGTGTGGGTAAATCGATTGGCGGCAAGCTCTTCTTTTGGACATGAAAAGTTAATTTATTATTTAGGGAGTGTAGATGATTGGATTCCTTTAGGAGGGCAAGAAAGATTTGTTAATCCTGACGATATAGATTTTTCAGTAAATTATAGATACCATGCTTTGGCAGCTAATATGAGAGGCTTTTCTCAGAATATTAGAAGAGGAACTAATTTTGCGGTTGTAAATAGTGAATTAAGATTTCCGGTTTTTAAATATTTTATTAGAAGACCTATTAGATCTAAATTTATCAATAATTTTCAGCTTATTGGTTTTACTGATGCTGGGACTGCATGGAATGGACTTAATCCTTGGGGGAAAGAAAACTCAATTAATAAGGACGTGATAACAGATGGACCAATTACTGTGACTGTATTTAAGAATATAGATCCGATAGTTGTCGGTTATGGATTTGGAGTTAGGACAACATTGTTAGGTTATTTTTTGAGATTAGATTGGGCTTGGGGCATTGAAGATGGCGTTAGTAGAGACAAACCAATGTTTTATTTGTCATTAAGTCTAGATATATAGTTTATGGATTACACTACATTAATTGTACTTGTTTTTATAGGGTTGTTTGCAGGGGTTGTAAGCGGAATGATAGGTATTGGAGGAGGACTGGTAATTGTTCCCTGTTTAGTCTATCTACTCTCATTTAGTCAATTTGACGCTCAAGGAACAAGTATCGCAGCAATGTTGCCTCCCATTGGGATATTAGCTGCAATGAATTACTATAAGGCAGATGCAATTAATTGGAAGTTTGCTCTAGTTATTTCAATTACCTTTGTAATTGGAGGTTACTTTGGCTCTAGATTAACATTAGATTATATTAGTGAATCCACCTTAAAAAAGATATTTGGTGTACTTATGTTATTAGGAGCTGTGAAACTTATATTTTTTTCATCAGAAAAAGTCTAGTAATGGGAGTAGTAGTTGAATTGATAAAGGAAAAAGCACTAGCTTATAAAGAAGAAGTGATAGCCATTAGAAGGCATATCCATCAAAATCCTGAGTTATCATTTGAGGAATTTAATACGTCAAAATTTGTTTGTTCGAAACTAGATGAATATGGAATTGAATATAAATCTGGAATTGTTAAAACCGGAATAGTAGGGCTAATAAAAGGGCAAAACCCTAGCTATAAAACTATAGCTCTAAGAGCGGATTTAGATGCACTACCAATAATTGAGGAAAATGATGTTGATTATAAATCTAATAATGAAGGGGTAATGCATGCATGTGGGCATGATGTTCATGCATCATCTTTATTGGGAGTTGCAAAAATTTTGAATGAATTAAGAGACCAATTTGAAGGGACGGTCAAATTGATATTTCAACCTGGAGAGGAAAGACTTCCAGGAGGAGCATCTTTAATGATAAAGGAAGGTGTATTAGAAAACCCTGCTCCGAGTGCAGTTATTGCACAACACGTTTATCCACAGTTAGAAGTAGGTAAAGTAGGTTTTAAAGGGGGAATGTATATGGCTTCCACTGATGAATTATTTATGACTGTCATTGGAAAGGGGGGGCACGCAGCTTTACCACATTTAAATATAGATCCTGTTTTGATCACAGCACATATTTTAACTGCCCTACAACAAGTCGTCAGCAGAATAAGTCACCCTACGTCTCCAAGTGTTTTGTCATTTGGTAAAATAGTAGGAAATGGAGCTACAAATATTATTCCTGATAAAGTTGAACTGGAAGGAACGTTTAGGGCAATGGATGAAGAATGGAGAGCAGAAGCGCACCTTAAGATGAAAAAAATGGCCGAATCTATTGCAGAGGGCATGGGTGGAAAATGTGAGTTTAAAATTTTAAAAGGATATCCATATTTAGTAAATGACGAGGAGCTCACAAGTAAAGCTAAAGTATCAGCGATAGAATATTTGGGTAAGGAAAATGTTGTTGAGTTAGATTTAAGAATGACTGCAGAGGATTTTTCGTACTATTCTCAGGTAAAGCCTGCTTGTTTTTACCGTTTAGGAACCAAAAATGATACAAACAATATTAACTCCGGACTGCATACATCAACCTTTAATATTGATGAAGATGCTATTGAAATTTCAATTGGATTGATGAGTTGGATTACTCTAAATGAATTGAAAAGCTAGGGTTAAACTTATTTCCCATCTTTTCCTGCTTCTTTTTCAAGTTTGTCTAATTTCTCATCAGCACCATCAGAGCCATCACCGTCTTGAATAATTAATTTTCCCTTTTTCATATTCTTGTTATCTTCATCATCTTCATCACTAAAGAACTTCCTCATCACTTTATCTTCCATGGCCTTTTTCTTTGTTTCCTCTTTTCGTGCTGCCATTTTCTTTTTATCCAACTCGTCCGGGTCATATTTTTTAAATACTTCAATCAGTTTTTTAGCTTTATCAGCATTTTCATAATCAGGAATTCCTCTTAACATTTCTTCTGCCAATCACAGTCCATGAGCCAAAACTGCTGAGGTAGCTATTGAAGGCACAAATTTTTCATCTATGGCTTTCATGGCAGCAGCAAGCGTTTTTTTCCCCTCAACACTATTTCTGGATTTCATTTCACCTATACCTTGCCAAAGTTGTAATACCGGATCATTAGGAATTGCACGAAAAGCAG
>JBFIEB010000237.1:0-4352 GCA_041603555.1 Vicingaceae bacterium | reverse complement strand
GGTCTAACAAAAGTTAGACCTTTTCAACATCAATATATTAATAAGACTAAATCACATCATAATCAACAACTACTTTTTCAGAGGCAGGGTGAGCTTGACAAGTTAAATAAAATCCCTCTGCTACTTCTTCATCCGATAAAGAATAATTCATTTCCATTGAAGCCTTTCCTTCAATTACCTGAGCTTTACAAGTACAGCATACTGCTCCCTTACAAGAAAATGGAACATCTGCACCTTGATTTGTTGCTGCATCTAAAATAAAATCTCCAGCACTACTTAAACTAAACTCAAATTCATCGCCATCTAATATCACTATAACTTGGCTTTCACCGGAAAAATCAGAATCATTGTTCTTATTTGATTCAAATTTTTTTGTTGGGGCTGTAAAAAGTTCGAAATGAATTTTATTCTCATTCACACCTAATTTTTTCAATGAATCTGAAACATCAACAATCATAGGCTCAGGTCCACACATAAAAAATCCATCCGATTTTAATAAATCAGGGTTTTTTCTCATAAACTCATTTACTTTTTCTTTATCAATCCTTCCATTATACAACTCATCTTCTGAACTACCTTCATCATAGGTGTAGTGTAAATCAAATTGATTTATATATTTTTCTTTTAAATTATCAAGTTGGGGTTTGAAAATTGTATCATCAATCGCTTTATTACCATATAATAACGTGAATTTTCCACCTGAAAGTAAAACAGTTTTAATTATAGATATCACAGGAGTAATCCCACTTCCTGCAGCAAATCCAACTATATTGGTTGTAAAATCTTCAACACAAAAATTACCCATTGGAGTCATTACTTCTATTTCATCACCCACATTTAAACTCTCATTTAAAAATGTTGACATTTTTCCGTTTTTTACTTTCTTAACCCCAATCCTGAAATCATCTTCTGAAGGAGCGCTGCACAAAGAATAAGATCTTCTAACATCTTCACTAGCGATATCTTTTTTAATAGTAATATATTGTCCAGACTCATAATTGAATTCTGCCTTTAGCTCCTCTGGAATTTCAAAAGCGATAGAAACAGCATCTTTTGTTTCATTTTTAATGTCTTTAACAACTAATTTTTTAAATTGACTCATTCTTTATTCTTTTTCAGCAACAAAAGTATAATTTATTGTTAATATTTTATGCAACAAAAAAAAGCTTGTTTATCTAAAAAATTAACAAGTGATAAAAATCATTCTTTAATAAGATTGAAATTGATTAAACTTGTACTATTAATTTTGTTTTATGGAAGACCAAAAAAAATTAGAAGAGTTTCAAGCCAAAATAGATGCTGAACAAAAAATAGAGCCCAAGGATTGGATGCCAGAAGATTATAGAAAGCATCTTCAAAGGCAAATTTCACAGCATGCCCATTCGGAGATTATTGGCATGCAACCAGAAGGAAACTGGCTCTTAAGAGCTCCTAGCTTAAGAGCAAAAGTGGTTTTATTAGCTAAAATACAAGATGAAGCGGGTCATGGTTTATATTTATATTCAGCAGCAGAAACATTGGGAAAAAGTAGAACTGAGTATTTGGAAGAATTAAGAACTGCAAAAGCCAAATATTCTAGCATTTTTAATTATCCCACATTAACATGGGCAGATATGGGTGCAGTTGGTTGGCTGGTTGATGGCGCAGCTATTGTTAATCAAGTTTCATTGCAACGTACTTCTTACGGACCTTATGCTAGAGGAATGGTTAGAATTTGTAAAGAAGAAAGTTTTCATCAAAGGCAAGGATATGAAATTATAGCTGATATGGCTAGAGGAAGTGAAGATCAAAAGGCAATGGCACAAGATGCTTTGAATAGATTTTGGTGGCCATCAATTATGATGTTTGGGCCGCATGACTCAGATTCCCCCAATACTGGAAACGCAGTAAAATGGAAAATAAAAAGAGAAACTAATGATGAGTTGCGTCAAAAGTTTATTGACAAAACAGTTCATCAAGCCGAAATTATTGGCCTAACAATCCCCGATCCTGATTTAAAATGGAATGAAGAAAGGGGTCATTATGATTTTGGAGAAATGGATTGGGATGAATTTTGGCGTGTTGTAAAAGGTGGTGGTCCATGTAGCTCTCAACGATTAAAACATTATAATAATGCCCATGAAAATGGAACATGGGTTAGAGAAGCCGCTAGAGCTTATGCAGCTAAACAAAATTCAAAACAAAAAGTAGCTTAATATTATTAAAATATTTATATAAAATGTCAGATAATACAGATAATCAAGGCCCTATTTGGGAAGTTTTTATACAAAGCAAACCTGGTTTAGCTCATAAACATGTTGGAAATTTGCATGCTTCAGATAAAGAAATGGCATTACAAAATGCTCGAGATTTATACACAAGAAGGCAAGAGGGAACTTGCATTTGGGTTGTTCCATTCGAAGCAATTACATCTTCAACACCAGAGGACAATGGATCTTTTTTTGAACCAGCAGATGATAAAGCCTATCGAACTCCAACTCATTATGTAATGCCAGAAGGCGCAAAACACATTTAAAAAATGACTTTAAACGAAGCATTAATAAATTATTGTTTAAGATTAGGCGATTCAAGCCTAATTTTAGGACAAAGGATGGCTGAATGGTGCAGTAACGGACCTATTCTTGAAGAAGATATTGCTATGTCTAATATTGCATTAGATTTGATTGGACAAGCAAGAACCATGCTGAGCTATGCAGGAGAATTGGAAGGTGAAGGTAGAACCGAAAATGATTTAGCTTATAAAAGATTAGAAAGGGAATTTTTTAACAATTTAATTTCAGAAAGACCTAACGGGCATTTTGGAGATACTGTTATAAGAAATTTATTACATTCTGCTTTTTACTACCATTTGTACTCTGCTTTAACTAAAAGTTCTGATAAAAATATTTCGGCCTTTGCAGGGAAATCACTAAAAGAAGTTACTTATCATTTGCGGCATAATGCAGAATGGGTCGTCAGATTAGGTGATGGCACTAAAGAAAGTCATGATAAAGTTCAGCAATCTCTAAATGATATTTGGGAATACACTGAAGATTTATTTGCCATGAATGAGGCAGACGAGTTATTGATTTCAGAGCTTATAAGTGTTGATTTAATTACAATCAAACCACTTTGGGATAAAACTATAAATGAAATTTTTGAAAGAGCCACATTAACTAGACCAAAAGATGCATTTATGCAAAAAGGAAGTTTAAATGGTATGCACTCTGAAGTACTAGGCCATTTATTAGCAGAAATGCAATTTTTACCAAGAGCTTACCCAGATGCCAAATGGTAATGCTTTAAAATATACTGAAAAAGAAATATGGAATTTTCTTTCTGAAATTCCAGATCCTGAAATACCTGTTATTTCAATTGCCGAATTAGGAGTTCTCCGAAAAGTTGAAATTCAAAATTCAAAAGTAGTAGTGACCATAACACCAACTTATTCTGGCTGTCCAGCTATGAAAGCGTTTGAAGATGACATTCTAAAAATGCTTCATGAAAAAGGAATAGAAAATCCCGAAATAAAAACAGTTTATTCACCAGCTTGGACTACTGATTGGATAAATGAAGAAGCATTAATTAAATTAAAAAATTACGGAATAGCTCCACCTATTAGAGGGACTGAGGATAAAGGAGTTCTTTTTGGTTCGACTATAAAAACGGTTAATTGTCCTAGATGTAATTCAGAAAACACTGAACTTACAAGTCAATTTGGTTCTACAGCTTGTAAAGCTCTTTATCGATGCAAAGATTGCTTAGAACCGTTCGATTATTTTAAATGTATTTAAATTCTTAACATTTTTTTAAAATAAATTATAGTTGTTAAATTATTATATTATCAATATTTAATTCTAAATTAATCATATATTTCAATATATATTTCTTGATTTAGGCTATAATTCCAATCAAATGAAACAGCAGTTAAAATTGTTGGATAACTTTTTCCACATTTAGAAGCAACCTATTTGTATCTTTACCGTCAAGTTCTATGTAACATCTGTATATACTTAATTTTAAAGTAAGTTTTTATTATTAAAATAAATTATGAAAAGAGCACTTTTAATTTTAGCCGTTTTGTTAGTTGGATTTTCCAGCTCAAAGGCATCACACATTCCTGGTGGAAATTTAACTTGGACATGTACTGGTAACCCAAATGAATACATTGTAACTATGGTTATGTTTGTGAGTTGCCCAAGTACTTTGGGTACAACTTATACAGGTACCATTACCAACACTTGTGGATTACCAAACCCAACTTTAACTATGCCTCAAATTGGAGTAATGCAAGAGGTGTCTCAAATTTGTCCTGCTGAAATGTGGAATAGTGCTTGTGCTACTCCCGCTGGAACAATTCCAGGAGTTAGAAT
>JBFIEB010000236.1:0-4373 GCA_041603555.1 Vicingaceae bacterium | reverse complement strand
GTAATAATAACTACATGCTTTCTCTTTACCCCATCTTCCCCATCAACTTTAACATCTATTGTAACGTTGTGATTTCCATTTTCACCATCATCTCCAATAAACATCATTTTATGCCCTTTATGCATTTTCTTCATTTCAGATGCATCTATTTCTGTTTCTTTACCATCCACTATTTTCTTTATGGTTACATTTCCATCTTCATCAATGCTCTTAGTAATTTTTACTGAATGAGGCTTTTCTCCTTCTTCATCACTTTCAATTAAAATTTCGACATTACCTGTTTTATTGTGCATCACATCCATATGCTCATGCATTTTATCGAGATGATCGTGTAGTTGATCCATTTTAATTTCTAATTCTTCACCATTTATCATCATTTTCATATGCCCTTTGTCATCATCAGACATTTGGATATCAAACTTCATTTCCATTTCTTTTCCATCGTCTCCTGAGAATTTCATTACTTTCATTCCATTTTCATCACTTTCGTTAATGTCAAAATTGAAGTTGAATTCGCCTTCCTCTCCATCAATCATCATTACCTTCATCATTTTATGAATTGAATCTCCCATTCCTTTTAAAGAAGAAAGAAAAGTCATGTCCATATTTTCATCGCATTCAAATGTTGAATCTGTTACTGTCTCAACACCATCAATAATTTTGATAATTTTAATTGTACATTTTTTATCATTTTCACTGCCCTTATGATTAGTGAAAGAAAATATTCCTACTATTAAAGCTATTAAGCCAACAGGAATTAAAAGGGTTTTTAAATTTTTCATAATATCTAGTTTTTGGTTTGTATTATTTATGCTTGTTTAAATGAGAATTTGTAATTATAAACTTGGTTGGAGTCGTAATCACCTACTATTTTAATTTCAGCTAACTTATCTATCAACTGTGTTTTAATTTTTTCATTAGAGAAATTTAAATCCAAAACTTCTATTTTCCCCTCATCATTAATTCTAAAACTCACTCTTACAAAATCAGTATAGTTTTTTTCTAACGACAGAGCTCCATTTTCAAATTTTACTGTTTCTTCAATTTTTTTATTTAATTCTTGACCACTCAATGCATAACTATGGTTTAATAAAGCCGAACTTGAAATGGCTAGCATTGTGAGTAATATTTTTATACTTTTCATTTTATTTAATTTTTGGTTTAACAAATTTTACGCTACAAATCTATGCTGGATATAAATAGATTAGAGTTAAAGATTTCTTAAAGAAAGTTAAGGAAAAGTTAAAGTTTCTGATTGGGTTGTCTTAAAAGTTAAATTTGTATCAGAATTAGTTATGAAAAAAGGAAAGTTATATATATTGATTGCCTTAATGGGTGTTTCGCTTATTGGTATTATATGGGTTCAGATCTATTGGATACATAATGGTGTTCAAGTTAAAGAAGCTCAGTTTGATCAATTAGTAAATGATGCATTAAACCATGTAGTAACTGATATAGAAGATAATGAATCATTCCACTTTATTCACAAACAATTAGCTTCTACTACTAATAATATTAAAGTTGAAACGGATTCAATAAAAAGAGAAGTTAAAAAAATTAAGACGTGGAAAAATAAAATTTCCATAGACGATTCTAATAAAATCAACAATTCATTTAACTATAGTTTTTCAGATGAGGGAGACGGAAATGAAATGGAGATGAAAATAAGTGTAAACGGTGAAACTAAAACAATAGACATTTCAAATAAGCTTGAAAAACTTAAAGATTTAGGAGAACTATTGGATGACGATTCTTTTATTGTTAACCATGGAGAAAATTTTGAATTTTCTGATCGATTTGGAGAGATCATTATGAAAATGGTAAAAGAATTTAAAGATATAGACAAGCCTATCCATCATCTTCTTGAAAGTATTGATTTGGATTCCATAGTTAGAACTAATTTAGAAGATAATGGAATAACCTTACCTTACACTTATGGAGTATTGCATGGTGAGGAATTGATGAGTCAATTTTCATCAGAAGATTTTACTACTTCTAAAAATACTTATGGCGTTAGTTTGTTTAAACATAATATACTAGATAAGTCTGCTCAATTAGCCATTACTTTTAAAGGGAAGCGCCATTACATTATGCAGTCTATGGGATTAATGGTTATCTGTTCCATTCTTTTTACACTAATTATTCTTTTAACTTTTGCAAGCACCTTGCATCACATGTTTAAGCAGAAGAAATTATCAGAAATGAAAAACGATTTTATCAATAATATGACTCATGAACTTAAAACACCGATATCTACTATTTCACTAGCAGTTGATTCTATTACACATCCAAAAGTTATAGATGACAAATCTCAGATTAATCACTTTGCCGATATTATAAGAAAAGAAAATACACGAATGAACCGACAAATAGAAAGTGTATTAAATACTGCTTTGGGAGAAAAAGGTGAATTAGAATTTAATAAAAATCAACTTGATGTAAATGAAACTCTTCAAAAAATTCAAGAGAGAATGAAACTTCAATTAGAGGCCAATAAGGCTATATTGAATCTTAACTTGTGCAAGGAAAAATTAAATATCCTGGGAGATGAAATGCACTTACAAAACGCTATTTGTAACCTCATTGATAATGCATTAAAGTATAATGAAAACAAGCCCGAAATCACAATAACCACTAATCTTGTAAATGAATTTTGTGAGTTGAGTGTCTCTGATAATGGTATTGGAATGAGCAAAGAAACTCAGAAAAAAGTTTTTGATAAATTTTACCGTGTCGAAAAAGGGAACATTCATACTGTTAAAGGGTTTGGAATTGGGTTAAGCTATGTTAAAACAATTGTTGATGCCCACAAAGGACTGATTTCTTTAAAAAGTAAACCGAATGAAGGAACCATAATAACCATTAATATTCCAGCAATAACTTGATTAAAAAACATTCCATATTATTAGTTGAAGATGAAGAAAATTTTGGTTCAGTCTTAAAAAATTATTTGGAGCTAAATGATTACCTCGTCACTTTATGCACTGATGGAAATAAAGGCTTAATAAGTTTTAAAAACAACATGTATGATATTTGTATTTTAGATGTTATGATGCCTGCTAGAGATGGTTTTAGTTTAGCCACTGAAATAAAAAAAATTAATCCGGCTATACCGTTAATTTTTTTAACTGCAAAAAAATTAAAAGAAGATATTGTAAAAGGGTATCAAATTGGTGCTGATGATTATGTCACCAAGCCTTTCGATACTGAAGTATTATTATATAAATTAAAGGCTATTTTAAATCGTAATGGAACCGCTATTCCGAAGGAAAAGACCATTAATTATTCTTTTGGGTTATTTAAATTCAACACAGAAACAAGAGAGTTAAATTCAGAAAAATCAACAAAAAAACTTTCTCCAAAAGAAGCTGAATTATTAAAACTTTTATGTGAAAATATGAATGAAGTTGTCTCTAGAGATATCGCTTTAAATAAAATATGGAATGATAACAACTACTTCACTACAAGAAGTATGGATGTTTTTGTTGCCAAACTCAGAAAATATTTAAAAGAAGATTCCTCTTTAGAAATTATTAACGTGCATGGTAATGGGTTTAGATTATTAGTAAAGTAACTACCTAATTAAACTAAATGCCCCATTTTTTAAATACTCCTCACCATCCAATCCTTCTGCTCTAATAATGTAGAAATAAGTCCCATCCGGAGCATCACCACCATCCCAGGAGCCTTCAACATCTGACCATGAGTATAATAATTGCCCCCATCTGTTAAATATTTGACATTCGACAGATTTTAAGTTTTTCCCCTTTACAGTAAACACATCATTCCCTCCACTACCATTAGGGGTAAACACATTTGGAATAAGTATAGAAGATGGCTCAATAGTATCGCAATTGATAACATAAACGGTAACACTTCCGCTGTTTTCGCACCCATTTAAATCTATTGCCGTAGCTGTATAAGTAGTCGTTACAATAGGTCCAACCATATGGTTAAATCCAGTACCAAGTCCATTATCCCAATTATATACTAAAGGACCGCTAACCGTTATCATAGCAGAATCTTCTGGACATACACTGGTATCAGCACTTGTGATTATTGGTGGCAAGAGGTTTATGGTTAAAGTATGTGCAACCACACTATCACAACCCTGAAAAGAAATAAGCGTGTCGTTATAAATTCCTGCGATGCTCTGGTAAATACCTCCTATTAAAGCACTATCTCCTTGACATATTGCGCTAGTTGTTTGTCCATTAAAAATCATAGTGGTTAATGTTATGGCAACAACACTATCACAACCTTGATAAGAGGTGAGTGTATCATTATACACCCCAGGGATGGATTGAAAAGCTCCTCCGATTAAAATACTATCGCCTTGGCATATGGCGGTATTAGTTTGTCCGTTAAAAATC
>JBFIEB010000235.1:0-4412 GCA_041603555.1 Vicingaceae bacterium | reverse complement strand
TTGAGATGATTCAATAATTTGTATGTTTACACCATGATTTTAAAAAGAAAAAATAATACGAACGAAATGCCTTGGGTGCGAATTCCAGGTTTATAGTTACTTCCTTTTTTTTATTTTTTAATCAATCACCTTTAATCTTTAATTTTTTTTATCATGAGTAATGTAATAGTATTGGGTGCTGGTATGGTAGGTAGTGCCATGGCAATAGATATGGCAAAAAACCATACTGTAACGCTAACCGATTTAAGTCAAGAAGTATTGGATAACGTAAAACAAAAGTGTAACAGTTTAACTATTCAACAACTAAATGTTACCGATGTATCAAAATTGCAAAGTACAATTAAACAGCACGATTTAGTAATTTGTGCTGTGCCTGGATTCTTGGGATTCGAAACTTTAAAACACATTATAGAAGCGGAAATGAATGTAATAGATATTTCATTTTTTCCGGAAAACTCTTTGGAGTTGGATGCATTGGCAAAAGAAAAAAATGTAACTGCAATTGTAGATTGTGGAGTTGCTCCGGGTATGGATAATATTATTTTAGGACATTATAATGAAACGATGAAACTCACCGATTTTGAGTGTCTGGTGGGAGGTTTACCCAAAACAAAGAAATGGCCATTTTGTTATAAAGCACCATTTTCTCCGATAGATGTAATTGAAGAATACACCCGTCCAGCACGTTATGTGGAGCATAGCCAAGAAGTAGTTCGAGAGCCTTTAACTGATTGCGAATATGTGGAGTTTGATGGAGTAGGAACATTGGAGTCTTTCAATTCGGATGGATTACGTTCTATTATTTACACAATGCCTCACATTCCTAATATGAAAGAAAAAACCTTACGTTACCCTGGACATGTAGAATATGTTAGAGTATTAAAAGAGAGTGGGTTTTTTAATGAAGAAAAAATTGAGGTAAATGGAAATCAAGTTTCACCGTTAGATTTTACAAGTAAAATTCTTTTTAACGAATGGAAATTAGGAGAAACTGAGGAAGAACTAACAGTAATGAGAGTTACTGTAAAAGGAGAAAATGCTGATGGACAAGTTGAAGAAGTAGTATATAATTTACACGATGAGTTTTGTCAAGACACTCAAACTTCCTCAATGGCAAGAACCACAGGTTATACAGCAACTGCAGCGGCTAATATGTTCTTAGAAGGTTTGTTTTCTGAAAAGGGGGTTTTTCCACCAGAATTGGTTGGTAAGCACGAAGTATGCTTCAATTACTTTCTAAAATACCTTGAAGATAGAAATATCCATTATGCTAAAAGCTCACAGCTAGTCTAAAGCAATTAACCAATTTTTCTAAATCTACTTTGGTATTAAAAACATGGGGAGCTACTCTAATATACTCTCCACGTACTGATACAAAAATGTTATTGGCTTTTAATTCGTCTTGGAGTTTCCCCATGTCCATATTATCAGCCAATTTCACACCAAATAAATGCTTAGCCCGATAGATGTCTTCTTCAATAAAACAGTGCATAATTCGTAATTCTTCAATGGCCTCTTTGGTTATTTCTTCGCAGTAATTTTGAATGTTTTCTGGTTTCCATTCTAAGATTTGTTTTATGGTTTGAGTTAGCATCGGAACTAAATTAAAGTTGCTCATTTCACCCATGTTGTATCTGTTGGCACCATCTTGGTACTCGTCTCTATAACTAACTAAGTTGGCAAAATTCTCGCTCTCTTTACGGTTAATCCAATTTTCCTCTATTGGAATTCCATTATTAAAATGTTCGCCATAATAAGCCAACCCTAGAGCGTAAGGTCCCATTAACCATTTATAACCTGCACAAATTAGGGCATCAGGCTTTATTTCATTTACAGAAAAAGGTAAAGCGCCAACTGATTGGGTGCCATCAATAATTAATAAAGAATTGTTAGCCGTAGCTTTCTCTCGGATAGATTTTAAGTTAAAAATTGTTCCATCTGCCCAATGAACATTTGGAATGGCCACCAAAGCCGTTTTATCGTTAATTGCTTCCAATAGATTTTCATTCCAAAGCTGCCCTCTATTTTTCTCAGTATCTGGTGCAGCAACAGTTATGATTTTTGCATCATATTTATTGGCTATTCTTTTCCAAGAATAAACATTGCTTGGAAACTGTTCAGCTATTACGACAATTTCATCGTCTTTTTTTAAACAAACATTGTTGGCTACATTCGCCATTCCGTAAGATACAGAAGGAATAATGGCAATGCTTTGCCTACTCGAGACACCAATTAGTTGGGCAAAAGCGGTTTTCAAATTATCTACAGGTTGAAAAAAATCATCAATAATATAGGTTGATGGATTGCATTTTTTTTGTAATGCTTCTATTCCAATTTTTTCAGCATCTTTAGAAAGAGGAGCGGAATAAGCTGTGTTTAGGTAAGTGATGTTGTTTGGTAGGCTGAATTTATCTTTTTGGTCTGTTAAAATCATAGTAAGTAATTTAAAAGGATTCCAAATTACGAAATTGGGTTATATCTCTGAATAAAAAATTACATTTGCCGCTCAATTAAAAATAAATCAAGATGAAAAAAATATTATTTATAGCAAGTGCAACAATGTTGTTTGCATGCGGAAATTCGGGACAATCAGTAGAGGAAGTGCTTGAAACTCCTGAAGAAGTTATTATTACAGAAACAAAACATGGGGAAGAAATTACAGATGAAGGAGCTTTAACCACAATGGATTTTTTAACTCAATTTAATGAAAATGCTTCTTCAGAGGTAAAATTAACAGCTTACATTACTGAAGTTTGTGCCAAAAAAGGGTGTTGGATGATGTTAGAATTAGGTGATGGTAAAAACATGAGAGTAACATTTAAGGACTATGGTTTTTTTGTGCCTAAAGATGCTGATGGAAAATTAGCTACTGTAAAAGGGGTTGCAAAAATGGATACAACTGATGTTGCTACTTTACAACATTATGCTGAAGATGCTGGTGAATCTCAGGACTTTATTGATGCGATTACTAAACCGGAATACAATTATTCTTTTGAGGCAGTTGGAGTTATTATCAAAGAAGTAAGTGCTGAAACGAAAGAGAAATAATTTGAAAAAATTAATAATGGGGTGTTTTCTAGCATCCCTTTTTTTTGCATGTTCAAATAATAAAGAAGAAGTCTTCACTGAATGTGAAGATCCTTCTGTGTCTGTCATTAACCCAAATGGAGATAGTGAGTTAGCTTTGTTAATGCGACAAATATATTTTGATGCTGACACCATTAAACAACACATTATAAGTAACGAAGGTAATGTTACAGATGAATTTATTGAGAAATTAGAGCAGGTACATACTGCTAATCCAACAGATCCAACTGTAAAAACACCGGAATTTGAAGCTTTTAATAAGCTTTTAATTCTTGCAGCAAAAGCAGCAAAAGCAGATGGAAACGATAAAATATCAGGATTTAATGAATTGGTAGCTCGATGTATCGATTGTCATCAAAGTTTTTGCCCGGGTCCAATAGTAAAAATCAATAAATTAAAAATTATTAATCCAATTTAATTTTACATTCAGGTAGCATTTTTTGGATTCTACTTGCTTCTTTCATAGAAATATTATTTCCCTTAAGAACAAGATTTTTTAAATTTTTTAATTCTCCAATCTCATCGGGTAATGTAGTTAACTTATTGTTGGTAAGCACCAATTTTTTTAGGTTGGTCATTTTACCAATGCTCGGTGGAATAGAAGAGATATTATTACCTCTTAGAATTAATGTGGATAAATCTAATTCCGTAACCTCTTCTGGGAACTCATCTAATTTTTCACCATCGGGTTGTTTAGCAAGTTTTGCTGTTAAGTCAGGTAAGGTTAGCATTTTAGAGCCATTAATATCTTGAACATATTTTTGGTATTTATTTACTTCTCCAGCTTCAACTGCCTTTTCATATTCTGCATTCCCTGCTGCAATTTCACTTGCCATTTCTGCGTTTTCATGAGCTTTATAATCTTCCACAAATTTTACTATATCGGAAGAAGGGTGTTGTTTAATTGAAATTTTTCCGCTTGAAATTTTTATCGGAATGTCCTTATTTTTTTGATATCCTTTTTTATGTTTTTTAATATCCGTTAGTAAGGCTTTTCTACTTCTAGTTCCATCTGTAGTAATATTTTTTTCCAGTGCCAAAGCTTTTTCAATTACTTCCTGTGCTTTATCATATTCTAATGTGTACATATAAGCTGTTGCCAAATTTTCCGAAACATGAAGTGTAACTTTTCTATTTATCTTTGACTTTTTATCATCAGGAGTACTTTCTGCTAAAGCTTTTTCCCATATATCAATAGCTTGCTTCAATCTTGAGTTAGCTTCTTTGTCTCCCACATTATCTTTTATTTCTTTATAGCCCACTACAGCTACTGTGGCCGCTTTTTCTAAATCAGAATAATCAAAGTCTTTGTTTTTAACGTAATA
>JBFIEB010000234.1:0-4416 GCA_041603555.1 Vicingaceae bacterium | reverse complement strand
TTGTTACCATAATTAAGAAGTTAAATTTTCTCCTTAGACTCAATAACTTCACTAAAGATTTGTTCTAATGAAATTCCTTCATGAGAAGCCATTTGAGGAATTAAGCTTTCTTTAGACAATCCTGGCACCGTATTAATTTCAATTAAATAAGGCACTCCATTTTGTAAAATATAATCAGCTCTAGCAATACCGCTTAAATCCAATATTTCGTAAATGTTTTTGGTAACCATCTTAACTTTATTTGCAATTTCATCCGTTATATCAGCTGGTGTAATTTCATTAGATTCTCCTTTGTATTTTGCGTCAAAATCAAAGAAATCATTATTGGTTACTATTTCAGTAATGGGCAAAACAGTTATCCCATTTAAAGAACGATAAATCCCATTGGTAACCTCTCTTCCTTCCATAAATTGTTCTATAATTGCCTGAGTCCCATGTTCCAGAGCATGTTTTACAGCCGCTCCTAATTCTTCTTCTGATCTCACTTTGGTTATACCAAAACTACTTCCCCCATCAACTGGTTTAACAAAACAAGGTAATCCAACTTTTTCTAATATTTCTGAATTCTTAATTTCGTCATTTTGACGAATCAAAACTGCATCTGCTACCTTAACACCAAACGTTTTCAAATACTGGTTGCAAACAAACTTGTTAAATGTTATTGTAGCCGCCAATTGATTACAAGTCGTATAAGGAATATTAAGCATATCAAAATAAGCCTGTAATTTACCATCTTCTCCAGGAGTTCCATGGATTACAATAAATGCGATATCAAATTTAATATTGTTATAAGAAAAATCATTCCGATTTATTTCGATTTTTTTATCATTTTCATACCCAAACCAACCTTCTTCATCAATCCTAACTTTAATTGGATTGTATTTTTCCTTATCAATATTTTGATACACAGTCTCCGCGCTTTTTAAAGAAATTACTTTTTCGTGACTATAGCCCCCTTCAATTATGGCAACATTTTTCATATTATCTATACTTAATTATTTCAAATTTATTTTATAAGCATCAACTTCTTAGCCTCTAGCATAATAAATATCCATATTTCATTGTTAACTATTATTCTATTCTTATTGTCTGACAAGTATAATCATATTTAACTTTGAATGAATAGCCAAATGACTAAACAAAAAATAATAGTTTCTGTTACCAATGACTTATCAACCGATCAACGGGTAGATAAGATTTGTAATACACTATTGGATCTCAATTTTGATGTGTTATTGATTGGAAGGATATTACCCAATAGTAAGTCTGTAGAAAGACCTTATCAAACCAGACGATTTCATTTATGGTTTAATAAAGGTCCTTTATTTTATGCTAACTATAATATTAGATTATTTTGTTTTTTACTTTTTAGTAAAATAGATGTTTTATGGAGCAATGATTTAGATACTTTATGGGCTAACTATATTGCAGCTAAATGGAAAAGAAAAAAACTAATTTTTGATAGTCATGAATATTTCACAGAAGTTCCCGAATTAGTTAATAGACCAAAGGTGAAAAAAATATGGAAACGTATTGAACAAAAAATTCTTCCAAAATTAAAACATGTGCTAACAGTTAGCCTTTCTATTGCTGAGTTGTATAAAAAAGAGTATGGTATAGATGTAAAACTATTGAGAAACGTTCCTCTAGCCAATAAATATTCAGTTAATGTAGAAAATATAAAAATTGAAGGCAAGAAAATTCTGATTTATCAAGGGGCCATTAATGTAAATAGGGGAATTGAATATATGGTAGAAGCTATGAGTTATATCGACAATGCTGTTTTATATATTGCCGGCTATGGAGACATATCTAAAAAAATAGCTGAATTAATTACAACATTAAACCTTGAAAAAAAAGTAAAAATGCTTGGTGAAATTCCTTTAGAAAAACTTCATGGATATACAGATCAAGCTGATTTAGGATTGAGTTTAGAGGAAGATAGAGGTTTAAATTATCGATTTGCCTTACCAAATAAATTATTCAATTATATTCAATCTGAATTGCCAGTTTTAGTTAGTAATTTACCAGAAATGAAGAACTTAGTAACCCATTACCATCTTGGCGATACCATAGAAAAGCATGAAGCAAAATATATTGCAGAAAAAATTAGCGCAATGATAAATAATCAAGAGAAAATGGAAGTTTGGAAAGCAAATGCAAAAAAAGCTGCAAAAGAATTAAATTGGGAAAAAGAAAAACACGTTATTGTAGACTTATTTTGAATGAAATAAATATTATATCATTTGACGTCCCTTATCCTGCAAATTATGGTGGTGTTATAGATGTTTTTTACAAAATCAAATACTTTCATAGCAAAGGTGTAAAAATTCATTTACATTGCTTTGAATATGGCAGAGGAGAGCAAGCAGCACTAAACAAGTATTGTGTTTCGGTTAATTACTACAAAAGAAAAACAGGAATAGGGTCTCAATTATCTTCGGTGCCTTACATTGTTAAATCTAGGACCTCTGATGAATTAAAATCAAATTTGCTTCAAAATGATTTTCCAATTTTGTTTGAAGGCTTGCATTCTTGTTTTTTATTAAGCGACACCGTCTTTAAAAATCGATTTAAAATATTTAGAGAAAGTAACATTGAACATGATTACTATAACCATTTAGCTAAAGCTGAAAAAAATACTGTAAAACGGCAATATTATAAATCAGAGGCTAAAAAGTTAGAGCAATTTGAATCCATCATTAAGCATGCAAATGTATCTTTTGTAGTGTCTCTTACAGATTTAAAATATTTTCAAAAAAAATATCCTAATTCTAAAATCAAATTCGTGCCTAGTTTTCATTCTAGTGAAAATGTGAATATAAAACCAGGGAAAGGTAATTATGTCTTATATCATGGAAATTTGAGTGTAACTGAAAATAAAAATGCTGCTGAATTCATTATTCAAAATATTTTTAATGATTTGGATATTCCATTAAAAATAGCTGGATTAAATCCTCCAAGTGACCTAATTAAATTAGGAAGAAAAAAACCTAATATTGAAATAATTCAAAATCCAAGTGATGATGAAATGACTAATCTGATTAACAATGCACATATTAATCTACTATATACAAATCAACCAACTGGACTAAAATTAAAACTCTTAAATGTACTTTATAATGGTAGATATTGTATAGTGAACTCTAAAATGGTAGAAGGAACTTCTCTAAAAGATATCTGTTTAGTGGAAGATGATATCCAAAAACTAAAAGAATTAATCACAAAAACATTTTCTTTAGAATTGAATCAAGAAGAAATTAAAAAACGTGAAACACTTTTGCTTAAAGATTATTCTAATGAAAATAGTTATCAGAAAATTATAAAAGAATTACAACTCCTTTAATTTCTCTTTAGCTTTAGCCTTATAGAAACCATTTCCTGTGCTAATCGCTTTTAATAATGCTTTTGCTTTATCGATTTTTTTCAACTCAATTAATGTTAGCGCTTTATACCAACTCGCTTCTTCATTAAACTCAGTTTTTTTATTACTTAACACCTTCCCAAATTTTCCATCTGCATCTTCATATCGTTTCAAATGATAATCGCTTAAACCACCATAAAACCAACCATTAACCTCATTTGGATACTCTTTTAGTATAATGTCAAACTGTTCAATAGCCAAATTGTATTTTTTGTTTTTATAATAATTAATAGCTTTGTCTAATGTCTCTTTATAAGTTATTTCAACTGTACGTTCTTCCTCTTCTTTTTCAGCAACATCCTTATCTTCTTTACCTTCGTAACCTGCAGAAACCGATTTAGTGTCAATTGTTGTAGCGTTTTTCAAATCATACTCTTTTTGGTATTCTTCGGTATAATCAACCACTTTATAAGAATCAATAGTAATGGTATTTTCTTGGTTTCTATCTCTAAATGCATCTGTTTCTTCCAATTTTCCATTTGAATAATATCCTGAAGAAGATGGTTCATTAGATTTGAATCTTTGTTTTTTCTCCGTTGTACTTCTTGTTTTATTTTTAGATTTTTTCACTTCTTGTTTGAGTAACTCAGTATTTTTAGCAGCTTTGGGCATTGATGATCCAAAAGCTGTTTCAGTAGCTGTTGTTGTTGGTTCAGATTGAATTGTCTGATCGAAACTATCTTCTCTACGATTATCAACTGGACCAGTATTAGCATCTAAAGATTTTAATTGTTTTTCACTCTCACCCTTTGCCTTATTCGTTTTTTCTATTTTCCCTGCTAACGTTACTACTTCTTCATCAGCTGCCATTTCATCCATTATCTCCTCGTTCATAACATCATCTATTACTGGAACTTGCTCTGCCATAATAGGGGAAACAGTATTTAATGTTGCTCTATAACTAGCTCCTTCTTTTAATTTCTCTTTATCCTCATCCAATTTATCACCAAAATCTTTACCAGAAGCAAGGTTGTTCTGATTATTACGCTCTA
>JBFIEB010000233.1:0-4518 GCA_041603555.1 Vicingaceae bacterium | reverse complement strand
TAAAATAGCTTTAACTCTGCTTACCAATAGCCTTGGTTTTATAGGTTTAGTAATATAGTCATCCGCGCCAGCATCGAATCCAGCAACTTGAGAATAATCTTCTCCTCTAGCACTTAAAAAAGCGACTAACGTGTCTTTTATTCCTTCTATTTTTCGAATTTCATGACAGGTCTCTATTCCATCCATTTCTGGCATCATAACATCTAGAATAATAAGGTCAGGCTTAATTTTATTAGCTATTTCTATTGCTTCTTTGCCACTAGTTGTAGAGAAAACATCATATCCTTCTTTGGTTAGGTTATAACCCAAGAATTCAATGATATCAGGTTCATCGTCAACTAATAATATTTTTTCGCTATTCATAATTCCTTAAAAGTACAATAGTCTTTACACTTCAATGTTAAATTAACCTTAAATTTTAGAAAACAAAAAAATCCCCTGTGATCACAGGGGATTTTTTTGTTTTTCAAGTTTTTTATTAATGCTCTCCTGTAATTCCTTCAGCTACGTTTATCACGTGGTCTCCAATCTTTTCTAACGAATTAAATAAATCACTATAAATGGTTGCGCTAGCAAAATTATATTCACCTTTTCCAACACTTTCAAAATGCTCCTTACGAATAACTTTTCTATAATTATTAATGCTATTTTCAAGCTCAATCGCCTTAGACAAATCGATTTCCGAGTAATATCCTGCCAAGTTGTTGTTCATATTTTTTAATGCCTTCTCTACTAATTCAAACATGTTTAATATTCTTTCTCTCTGCTCAGGAGTAAAATATACTTTGTCTTCATTTTTTCGCTCAATACCTTTTGACATTTGGTAATAAATATCTCCCATACGCTCAAGATTTCCCACTATTCTTAACATTCCCCTCACCCTAATACTTGAGTCCTCGCTCATTTCACCTTCTGAAGCTTTTGCCAGGTAATCTGCAACATCTATTTCCATTTTATCAGTGATGTCTTCATATTTTTTAATTCTTGCTAATGTCTTACTAATTACTTTAGAGTCCGTTTCTGTTATTAGATCTTTAACAAATCCATTCATTCTATTAACTAGTTTGCCAAATTTAGCAACCTCTTTTTGTGCTTCCATAATAGACAATTCTGGTGTTGCCATTATGCCCGTACTAATGTATTCCAAATGATATTCTTCGTCTAAATCTCCTTTCGATTTAACCGTACGTATAGCTATCTTAACCAGCAAAGGAACAAACCAGATCATTATGGCAACATTTAGGAAATTAAACCCTGTGTGGAATATTGCCAACCCCATTGGGGCTCCTTCGGCAGTGTAGGGACTTGCTGAGTGAAACCAGTTTTCCGCAATAAGTTCTACAAGGTGTAAAATGGGCGTAAAACTAACAAGCAACACCATCCAGGTAACCCCAACTATATTAAACATCGAATGAATTCTTGCTGATCTTTTTGCGTGAACATTGGCTGGAAGAGAAGCAAGTTCTGCTGTAATAGTGGTCCCTATATTTTCCCCTAATATCATTGCTGCTGCAACCTCAAAAGGAATAATTCCACTAAAACACAAGGTTTGCGTTAGAGCCATAGATGCGCTTGAAGACTGAACTACAATGGTTAACAATGTTCCAACTACAATAAAAAACAAATTACTTAAAAGCCCCATATCTGCATAAGCTCCCAAAAAATTCAAAACTTCTGGATTGTTTTTCACATCAGGCACGGCATGTTTTAGTTCTGCTAATCCCCAAAATAAAATGGCAAAACCTACAATAAATTCTCCAATGTACTTTAATTTATTTCTCCTCATGAAAAGCATTGGAACCCCTATCGCTAATAAAGGGAGGGCCATTGCAGCAATTTTTACCTTAAAGCCTAAAACGGCAACCAACCAACCTGTTATGGTTGTGCCAATGTTCGCTCCTAACATTATTCCTGCAGACTCAACTAAAGAAAGTAATCCAGCATTAACAAAACTCACGGCCATCACAGTACTAGCAGAAGAAGATTGAACTAAACAAGTTACCAAAAACCCTGTAAGAACGCCTAAATAACGATTTCTCGTCATCATGCTTAATATGTTTCTCAAGCTTTTCCCTGCTGCTTTTTGGATTCCTTCGCTCATGATTTTCATTCCAAAAATGAAAAACCCTAAGGCTCCTATTAACTTTAGAGCATCTATAAATCCAAATTCCATATTGAGTAGTTTTTTATGTATCACAAAACTATTCTAGAATATTATTTAGTGCATGTATTCTATGTTAAGTTATTGTTAAGTTATTTGATACAATCTATTTCTGTTTAAGTTATTATTATTTTCAATATCTCTTAGTATATTTACATTTATGAAAATTGTTAAACTTACCTCAATTGTTCTGTTATTGGTTCTTTCTATTCCAATAGCTGTTACAGTTGTTACCTTTTTTGATAACAGTGGCGAAAAGGTTATGTTTTGCGAAACTCAAACTGAAGAACAAAAGGAAGAGCGAGAGACCGATAGAGAAGAAAACATTAATGACTTAGAAGATTATATCCTTGAAGGATTCCTTCCTTTTTCTCGATCCTCTCCAGATTATTTTAACAGCCCCTCTGAGAAAAAATCTTTTCTCAGCAGCATTCGTGAAATTGTTACGCCCCCTCCTGAATTAGGATAATTTAAATGATAAGCATCATAGAATTAAATCAACCAACATCATAGTTGGTGTTGAAATTATTTTATCTTTTTGTGGCCACTAGGGCTACTATTTAACAATTATATAATGAAAAATTATTTTGATTTTAAGCACCTTAAAGGAGATCTGTTTGGTGGGGTAACAGCAGGAATTGTTGCTCTCCCATTGGGCTTGGCTTTTGGAGTAAGTTCTGGGCTAGGACCAAGCGCAGGATTATATGGAGCCATTTTTGTCAGTTTTTTTGCTGCGCTATTTGGGGGAACAAACACACAAATATCTGGTCCAACTGCCCCAATGACCGCTGTTAGTATGGTTGTTATAGCCACAATTATTGCTGTTAATGATGGTGATATTTCAAAGGCGCTTCCTGCCATTCTTATGGTATTTCTAATGGCCGGACTAATGCAGGTTGGGCTGGGTTTTCTCAAGCTTGGAACATACATCAAGTACATTCCAAACCCTGTTGTTTCTGGATTTATGACTGCAATTGGTGTAATTATATTAATTACACAAATACTTCCATCTATAGGATATTACCCTAAAGAAGACCAGGCATTTGTTAATGAATTTAAGCTGCATGCAGAAGAAGTTATTCTTGAAAAAATATTAAAAGAAGAGGAAGGAGAGGGGATTTTAGTTTTAGAAGATTTTCAAGAAACTATATCCCGAGCAGAAAAAATTTCTGCTGACCAAATATTGATGGAGTCTAAAACCCTTGCTAAAAATGAGGCAAGCGGTGTTATTGGTACCATTAAAGTTCTTCCACGGGCCTTGGGGCATATTAATTGGTTAGAACTTTGTCTCGCCCTTGGAACCATCATTATCATATATGGGTTCAAAAAGATAACCACAGCTATTCCAAGCACCCTTGTAGCACTTGTGGTAATGTCAGGCATTGCTTTTGGTTTTGGTTTGGACTATCGTCCTATTGAAGAAATACCTAGTGGTTTTCCAATTTTTAAAGGGGATATTTTTTCTGAGTTCAGTTTGAGTAGTATATTTCCATATATTTTAACCGCTCTAACGCTTGCTTTGTTAGGTGCAATTGATTCTTTATTAACATCTGTTGTTGCTGATAACATGACTAAAACAAAACATAAGCCCAACAAAGAATTAATTGGTCAGGGAATTGGAAATAGTGTGGCCGCTCTCTTTGGAGGGATTCCGGGCGCAGGAGCGACAATAAGAACCGTTGTTAATATTAAGGCTGGTGGAAAAACTAGGTTGTCAGGAATGACTGCCGGAGCGTTTCTTTTGATTATATCCATTGCATTAGGGCCTATCGCCTCACAAATTCCTGCCGCTGTATTGGCTGGTATTTTGGTTACTGTCGGCATAGGTGTTATGGACTGGAAAGGACTAAAAGCCATACCTAACCTACCTAATATTGAAGTTTTTGTAATGATAGTTGTTTTAATTCTGTCATCTGTTTGGAATCTTGTTTATGCTGTAGGCATAGGCTTGGTCTTAGCTTCATTGGTTTTTATGAAGAAAATATCAGAAATTACTAGTAAGGATTCAAAAATCACAGGTCTTTCAGATGGGTACTTGCCTGGGCTACCCTCTCAACTAAAAGAAGAGGTCTTTATTAAGGACATTAATGGTCCTTTGTTTTTTGGCTCAACTAGTGACTTTCAGGAGCTGGCTAACCAAATTCCAGATACAGCTAATACTGTAATTTTTAGAATGGAAGATGTAAGTTATATTGATCAATCAGGAATTTTCGCGCTAGAAGATGTTCTTATAGATTTATGCAACAAAGAAATTACTATACTTATCGTTGGACCTCCAGAACAACCAAAGTATATGTTAGAAAGATTGGACATAATTCCTGATTTGGTTAAAGAAGAATGCGTTTTTGACAACATTG
>JBFIEB010000232.1:0-4531 GCA_041603555.1 Vicingaceae bacterium | reverse complement strand
AGCAACAGAAAAAGCTAAATCTAAGATAGACTATAACATTATAGTAGCAAATGATCAGCTTGGTGGAGAAATTGCCTTTAAATACAATGATGAAGACTTTGTGCTGCTTTTTGATTATAATGAAAGCATCGAAACATGGTTAGGATATTATGCAGGTGTAATGCTGAATAACAATACTATTTCGTATTTAAGTACCAAAGTTCAACCTAAATAAGGTTTTTTCAACCATTTATTCACAATTTAATCTCTCAAACTGCCTTTATTTTAAGGAAAATAACCGTTTATTAACAAAAGGTAACCTATCACTGTTTCTCACCGTATCATTAAATGTTGGTTTTTTAACTATTTTTATATTAATCTTTAAAATTCAAAAAAATATGAGGTTCCTAGCTACACTAATTACAGTTTTTACTTTTTTAAGTATCACTGCCCAAAACAACGATAATTCATTACAGAACTCATTAAATAAGGCTCTTGTCAAGGATAAGGTTCAACTAAATAGCTTGGAAGCTAATGTTGACCCCTCAAAAAGTGGCGTTCAGCTTAAATGGTCGAACTTAGAATCTGCCAATTCTAAAGAATATATTATTGAAAAAAGTAGTGATAAGCTTGATTGGAAAAAGGTAGCAACCGTCTATAGTGCAGGTCATAAAAATCATTCAATGAATTATTTTCATCTCGATTACATGCCTCTAGAAAACCTTTCTTACTATCGGTTAATTCAAAAAAATAGAGATGGATCTGAGATAATTTCTAACATAGTTCCTGTAAACTATGTTGCTCTAGATGGGAATATGGCAGGAACAAATTTATTTCCAATATTAGCTGAAGATAAAATTGTAGTAAATATCGCTTTTGAAGAAATTTTTGAAAAAGAAATTCTCATCGTAATCAGAGATAAAGACGGCAAAGAGTTTTATTCTAAAGTTATCATTAACATTGAGGATGAAGCTTTAGTTGCTGTGCCTATAGAAAATGAAGTTCCTAAAGGTCAATACCTAATAACTGCAACTTCAGAGAATCAAATCTACAGTCAAAATATTTTGGTTAAATAACCTATTTGTAAATCCAAAACAACAAAGGCTTAGTCTTAGATTTTAATATTTCGTCTATTTCTTTTAAAAAATTATTTGAAACAGCTGGACAGCCCCAGCTTTCTGCTACACTGTAAGGATAAGTTTCATCGTCTTCTATTGCATCCCACGAATGAAATACAATGTAACGTTTATAAGCATTACTGTTCGTTTTTTCTAACCCATGAAGCTTATAATTAATGTGTATTCCAAAATTACTGTAGCCTCTTTTTCCTAGTTTATATTTACCTAAAGATGAACAATGGCTTTCAGGAACATTGCTAAATTTTGGATTCGATTTTGTTGCATCAATACTCCATCCATTATCACAACAGCCATGACTACATACACCCGATTTTAAGATAGAATCTCCTTTAAAGTCCCATAAAAACAACCTCTTCTTTCCTGAGTGTATTTCCATATCAACTAAAATGCATAAGTCGAGATTCATATTATTCTGTTTACAATAAGTCTTAGCTTGTTGAGCTTTATTTCTTAATCTATCATTTGTCTTAATCTCTGCCTTACTGTCACAAGAAACTAATACAAATACTAGCATGATAATTGTAATTATTCTATACATCCTTAATGTTTTAGAAATAAAAGAGGAAGTGTGAACACTTCCCCATTCTTTAAAATAAGCTTGGCTATTTTTTAGCAACGGCAGTTCCTTCAAATTCTAATGCTGCACCTTTACCAAATAATGGAACTACAGGTATCAACCTGTCCAATTCATAAACATTTTTGTATCCGTAACCATAGAGATTGATAAATGTTGGGATGTTTAGTGCCAACGGGGCAGACTTCCTTGAAAAATACATTTCATCTTTATCTAAATTATTATTGCAATAGATTAACACCTTAGTGTTTTTTGATGGAATTACTTGAGCTAATTTTTTTTCTGTAAAATCTGAAAAATTTAAATGTACTGCACCTTTAACATGTTTGGCATCATACATTTTTTTTGATCTTGTATCCAAAACCAACACATCCTTTTGGTTTGCCAATTCCTTAAATTTTTCTAATGAAAGCATATGGGTTTTACGATGCTCTTCAGCTTCAGCAGTAAGTTTTGTGAAACTTGGATAATCAATGTCAGATTTTGGGTAAACATTTGGATCTTTAGGCTGAGCAAATATTGATGTAGTTAATACTAGTCCTACAATTAAAATTAAATTTTTCATAACTTTTAGGTTTTAGTTTATATAATTATTTGATTTCGAATTTTGTCTTAACAGAATAAAACAATCTTATTTCAGGGATACTTTCATACCCTCCACTCGCTGTTTTTCTATAGCTGTATGAGTAGTTTTTATCTGATGACTCCACATGCATATTATTGGAATGTAATTGTGATGTTTCGAGTTCTACAACCGAAACAACTTTCCCAATTTCCTCATCAATACTTTCTAATAAATACTGTGCTTTTTCTTTAGCGGATCTCATTGCTTTTGATTGAACTTCTTTAATGTGTTGTTCAATATTTTTATTATAAACTCCAATAATTTTAATATCGGTTACCCAATCATGATTCAAATTTTTAACCAGTTTCATAAAATCAGTTTTACTGTCTAATTTGATTACAATCTTTTTAGATTTTTTAGAAGCATTTCTACTTTTCCACCAATAATACCAGTAGTACATCACGTTAATATTGTTTAACACAATCTGTTTCTTGCCTATTTCTTGTCCCACTAATTTTTCCCATAACATTTGCTCAATTTTAGAAAGATTATTATTCCCTCCCTGCTCTTCTAGTGTTATTTCAATTTCAATTTCATCTGGTACTACAAGCATTTCTGAAGTTCCAACTACTGTGATAACTCTTTCTTTTATTTCCATAGCACTTAAATTGGTGGCTATAAAAATTATTGAGATTGCAATTAATATTTTCCTCATCTTTTTAAGTTTTGAATGATTAATTTTTTTACTAAACTACTAGTGTACCCATGGGATATCAATCCATACTTAGGCAACTAGGGGTTTAATTGAGTTAACTCTCCTTTTGATTTAGCAATGCAGAAATACGAGCGCTAAAACTCTTTAAAAACAAGGTTTTGAGGCATTTATAAAAGCTATTGTCTTAAAAAAGTTAGTACATTTATCAATGAAAATAAATTGATTTTGACTAAAAACTTAACATATTACTTTTTGATAATAGCTCTATTACTGAGTAGCGGTGTTCTTTTTGGACAAGAAAAAAAAGCCTTAGAACAAAAGCAACGAAGTAGTTATTCAAAATTTAGTAAATCATCGTTTTCTCGGAAAAATGAAGTTCAAAAAAAATTATCGGAAGCTGAAAAATTATTTGAAAAGGATCCAGAAAAAGCATTGGACTTAGTTCACGATGCACTTTTAATAGCTATAAAAGAAAATTATTTAAAAGAAGAAGCTGATGCATACAACTTGCTTGGTCAGTTTAATTATCAGTTAAATGAATATAGCCTCTCCTATAAAAACTATAAGAAAGCAATTGCTATTTACACCAATTTAATAAGTACCTCTAAAACTTCTTTTAATTTACTTTACGACATCTATTATCAAACTGGAAAATCTGCTGAGTTTGTATTAGATTACACAAACAGTATTGATTATTATACCAAATACTTAGACGCGGCAAAAAGCAAAAAAAACATTGATGATATCGTTAAAGCTCAAATTGCGATAGGAGATGTTTATTTGAAACAAAAGGAGTTAAAAGGAGCACAAGTAAATTATAACGATGCATTGCAAATTGAACAAGTACGTGATAATAAAAAAGGGATTGCTACTATTAACTTCAAACTTGGTGAATTAGAAAAGGAAAAAAAGAATACTGAAAAAGCCATTCAATATTATAGAAGTTCACAAGATGCTGCCATTCAAATTAATGATGATGAAGCTGTTAATCAAGCCTATACCGATATTTCTAATATTTATGAAAGTGAAAATAATCTTGATGAAGGAATTGAGATTAATCAAGAAGCTCTTAACTACAATCAAAAACGAAATAATAAAACAGAGGTTTCTAGAAACAATATCGATTTAGCCAATATCTATATCAAACAAGATAAAAATGAAGAGGCCATTCAGTATTTAGAGAACAGCATTAAAATAGCAGAACAAACTGGTGATATTAAAAATAAAAGTAAAGCTTTTGAGGCACTTTCTGTTGCTTATGGTAATAGTGGACAAGAGTCAGAAGCAATGAAAAAATATAAAGAATATTTGATATTAGAAGATTCCATTTATAAAATCAAACAACAACAATTAAAAGAACAGAATTTGAAAGGGGAAATGTTAGACAATGCTCAGAACAAACTTTCCTTACTCGAAAAAGACAAACAATTAAATGAAAATACTATTGAATTATTAAAAAAAGAAAGGATAATTCAAGAAGAATTTATTAATAGACAACGAATCCTTACCTATTCGTTAATCATAGGAATTCTTATTCTTCTGGTTACTTCTTATTTAGT
>JBFIEB010000231.1:0-4583 GCA_041603555.1 Vicingaceae bacterium | reverse complement strand
TTACTCTATCATACTAATAGACCTACTCAGGTTAAAGATGTATTAAAATCTTACTCAGTTGAACCCAAAGTGGCTGTTTCGAAAAACATGAAATCAATCTCATTAAAAGGGTTTTCTGTTCCATCGATAGCAGATTTTTTGGATAGTAGGAAAACAATCTTATTTAATTCTGATTGCTACATTGTGTTAGCTAGCCCAAAAAAATCCTTAACAGATTATTTTTATAAGAATACTGATTCTGATGAAGTAATATTTATTCATGAAGGATCAGGTAAGTTGAGGACGCATCTAGGTAATATAGAATTCGAATACGGAGATTACCTCGTGATTCCGAGAGGAATGATTTATCAAATGGATTTTAATACAGAAAACAACAGATTGTTTATAGTTGAATCTAAAAGCCCAATTTATACTCCAAAAAGCTATAGAAATTGGTTTGGACAGCATCTAGAACATTCTCCTTTTTGTGAAAGAGATATACATCCTCCAACCGAATTGGAAACTTTTGATGAGAAAGGTGACTTTACTTTGAAAGTGAAGAAACAAGATATGATTCATGAATATATCTATGCTTGTCATCCATTTAGTGTAATTGGGTGGGATGGTTATAATTTTCCATATAAATTTTCAATTCATGATTTTGAACCGATAACGGGGAGAGTTCATTTACCTCCTCCAATTCATCAGACTTTTGAAGCTGCTGGTTTTGTGATTTGTTCATTTGTTCCAAGGTTATACGATTACCATCCTCAGGCTATACCTGCGCCATATAATCACAGTAATATAGACTCTGATGAAGTATTGTATTACGTAGACGGTGATTTTATGAGTAGGAATAATATCGAAAGAGGTCAAATTACTTTGCACCCAGCTGGAATTCCGCATGGTCCACATCCAGGAGCAATGGAACGTAGTATTGGACAAAAAGAAACTCAAGAGTTGGCAGTTATGGTAGATACTTTTAAACCATTAATGGTAACAGAAGAGGCTGTAAAAATTCAAGATGGTGATTATTACCAATCTTGGTTAGAACATTGATTTTTTAACATAAAAGAAATGAGTACTATAAAAAATGTAGAATACGGATTAGAAAAAATATTTGAAGGAGCACAAGACTTCCTTCCATTATTAGGGACAGATTATGTTGAATTTTATGTCGGGAATGCAAAACAATCTGCCCATTTTTATAAAACAGCATTTGGTTTTCAATCACATGCATACAAAGGATTAGAAACTGGGTGTAAAGAATATACTTCTTATGTTTTGATACAAGATAAAATTAAGTTGGTATTAACAACCCCTTTAAATTCTACTTCACCTATAAACGAGCATTTAGTAAAACATGGTGACGGAGTAAAAGTGATAGCATTATGGGTAGAAGATGCTACAAAATCTTGGGAAGAAACTACAAAAAGAGGAGCTAAATCTTTTATGGAACCTACTGTTGAAAAAGATGACGATGGGCAAGTGGTTCGTTCAGGAATTCATACCTATGGAGATGTTGTGCATATTTTTGTTGAACGCAAAAATTACAAAGGACAGTTTTTACCAGGTTACCAAAAGTGGAAATCCGATTACAATCCAACCTCAGTTGGACTGAAGTTTATTGACCACATGGTTGGTAATGTCGGCTGGGGGGAAATGAACCAATGGGTAAAGTGGTATGAAGATGTAATGGGATTTGTTAATTTTTTATCTTTTGATGATAAACAAATCCATACGGAATATTCTGCTTTAATGAGTAAGGTGATGAGTAATGGAAATGGTAGAATTAAATTTCCGATAAATGAGCCAGCAAAGGCAGCTAAAAAATCTCAAATTGAGGAATACATAGATTTTTATGAAGGGCCAGGCGCACAACATATTGCTGTTGCTACTGATGATATTATAGAAACAGTAAAACAACTTCGTGCTAGAGGTGTTGAGTTTTTACCTGCTCCCCCTAAAGCATATTACGAGGACATTCCGAACCGACTAGGGAAACACATGAAAATAATGAAAGAGGATATTACTGCTTTAGAAAGTTTATCAATATTAGTAGATGCAGATGAAGAAGGGTATTTGTTGCAGATATTTACAAAACCAGTTGAAGATAGACCAACTTTATTTTTTGAAATTATTCAAAGAATGGGAGCAAAGGGGTTTGGAGCAGGGAATTTTAAAGCACTTTTTGAATCAATCGAACGTGAACAAGAAAAAAGAGGTACTTTATAACATATTTTAAATCCCTATTGTCTTTTTCGATTTTTTTATATCTTTATGGTAACAAAAAATTAAATTATGAGTAAAAATAAATTAATAGCATTAGCAATTTTAGCCTTTTTAATCTTTGTTCCTTTTCAATGGTCCTATATAGATTTTTCGGTTGAGTCTCAGTTGTCACAAGCATTAACTATGGCAGTAGTAATAATTGGTTCAATTGTAGCAATACTAATGTTCAATAAAGGAGAATCATCTCATTAATATAGTACTCCTTAAAAAATATATAAAAAAAGCGTCTCAGTTTTGAGACGCTTTTTTTTATGCAATTTACTTATTGTCTATTCCTTTACAATTTTTTGATTTTTGATTACTTCATTATTTTTATCCATGATTTGGATGAAGTAAATCCCAGAGTTCAGTTTGGAAAAATCATTTACTTTATAAGTATTAATACCTTTTGTGATATTAATTACCTCTTTATGAAAGTTTCCTAAAACATTTGTGTAAGTAATGGTATAAATGTCATCACCTCTACTTTCCTTTAAATCAAAAAATAAATTCCCAGTTGATGGGTTAGGATAAATAAAACCATCTTGATTGCTCTTAGATTCCAAAGCAATAATGTCAGAGTAGGTAAATTTCCCATCAAAATCAATTTGTTTTAAGCGATAATAAGTTAAATCACTTAAAGGTTTGTTCTTGTCAGTAAATGAGTAATTCAATAGTGTGTTTGAGTTCCCAGCTCCATCAACCCTTCCTAACTCAATAAAAGGTTCAGTTCCAGTATTAGAGTATTCAACTACAAAATAGTCATTATTAAGTTCTGATTCAGTTGTCCAAGTGAGCTCATTATAACCATTATAACTTTCACCATCGAATGATAAAATTTCTACTGGAAGGACTGTGCATATAGGACTAAGCGGACACGGTTGAAAACAATCAACTAAAGCATATCTAGATCCAGCAGCCAAACCGTTATGTGTTAAAAGATAGGTGGTAGATCCAGAAGAATTTTGGACAACCAATAAATTACTAGAAGCTCCACCTCCGTTATATAACATTCCAGTACCACCATTAATAACAGTCCATCCAATAGTGCATAATCCACTTACTCCTAAACAATTATTGGGGCCAGGTCCAACTTGTGAAAAATAAAATTCTTCAGTATTACCGGTTCCATTTACAATAACAGAAAAACTACAAACAGGCTGACTAAAAGTTAAAGTAATAGATTGCGCAGCATTGTTAAGCCACCATACTGGATTTGCACCATTATAAGCAATTCCGTCACATGCATATTGAAAATTATTTAACGTACCAATTCCACCTCCTAAAGTTGCTGTAACTGTTATACCTGTAGATGGGCTAAAATAAGGGTAAGCATTTGCAGGAACAACAGGCGCAGCTGCATAGTTTGCTGCTGTACAAGGGGATTGAGAAAAAAGATAATTTGAATTAATCATCAAAAACATGATTAAACAATATCGTACTAATGCATACTTATTCATTTTAGCCTTGAATTTTTAAGTGTATTCACTTAAAGACGAACAATTAATAAATTAGTTGCTTGATTAGAATTCTAATACTAACCATTTCGATAGCTGATTATAATTAAAAAGGCTCATTATCAACAATGAGCCTTAATGAGCCTTATAAAATCAATAAAGATGCCATTATTTCTTAACAATTTTTTGATTTTTTATCACCTCATTATTTTCATCTAAGACTTGGATGAAATAGATTCCTCTGTTTAGCTTAGAAAAACTATTTAAATGATAACTATTAGAGCCTTTTGTTATATTTAATTTCTCTTTTTTTATGCTCCCTAACACATTAGAATAGATGATAGTATAAATACCATCTTTGCTTTCATTTAATTCTAAATATAAATTACCAGTAGAAGGATTAGGATAAATGAACGCATCAGTATTAGTTGTTGACTCTAGAGCAATAATATTAGAGTAAGAGAATTTACCATCAAAATCAACTTGCTTTAACCTATAGTAAGAAATGTCAGTTAAAGGATCAGTATCAGTGAAATAATAATTTATTTCTTTACTTGAATTCCCAGCTCCTTCAAGGTTTCCAACTTCTTTAAAGCCATCAACTCCATTAGGAGAAACTTCAATAACAAAATAGTCATTATTAATTTCTGTAGCTGTAGTCCAAGTAAGATTATTGTATCCTTGATAACTAATTCCATCAAAAGTTAATAATTCAATTGGGAGAACACACGGTGCAGCAACTGAACTCACTAACGCATCCCAACCTGCTCTATTTACTACAGAAGTAGCCCAAAATTCAAAAGTCATGCATTGACCTGTGGAGCAAAAATTCAATATGTTGAGACCAATTCCACAATCACCCATAGGATTTTGTGG